>JAYXVV010000137.1:0-43656 GCA_036021505.1 Myxococcota bacterium
CCAAAACGACAGAAGCCCCCGAACCTTTCGGTCCGGAGGCTCTGGTTGGCATCCGATCAAGCCCAGTGGGATTCCCCTTCAGAGACACTGATGTGTCGCTCTGTACAAGGCCGCTTTCTCAGTCACCTTCCCGGGGGATGGCTCTTGATTGGCGGGGCCTCTCTTGAAGTTGACGGGGACCACAAGGCCGCAGGCTCTCTCACCTCTGCGACAGGGCCGCAGGGATGTCTTTGCCTGGCTTCGGTTTGCTAGCGACTCGTTTGGCTTTGCCGCTTCCTTCTCGACCTTCACCCTTTCGGATGGGCCCTCAAGGCTTTCACGCACCGACGCTGCTTGGTGGAAGTTTCTGTTGAAATCTCCGCGCAGCCTTCTTTCCTTCGCCTCTTCTTCAGAGACTCTCTCGTACCGATGACCGCCTGTTGCCAGACGATGACTCTCGTGGGGTTCTTCCTTGGTTTGCGCCCCTCTGCCGACTTCACATTCCGCGACGCTCCAAGGACCGAGGTCCTCTCGGAAAAGGTTTCCACACCTTCTCTCGCCACACCCTTGTGCTTTCGCTGCACTTCGATGCTCTCTCGCGGCTCGCTTGCAGGCTTGTTGCATCCTGCTGCCAGCTGTGGGGTTCGCATCCTTTCCTCCTCGACTCCCAGTTCGGTGGCTGTTGCCAACCTCCGCTGCGGTCCTCTCGGATTCCCGGATTGCGCGGGCTCACGCCCTTCGAAGTCTTCCCCTCGTCAGCAGCCGATGTCCGTCTCCGAACCTCTTGGCCCTCTTGCCGTTGATTCTCTGTCCCGCCGGCTCCGCTCCGAAAAGCTGTGCCGCTGGTCCAGGGAACCTCGACTTCAAGGCGTTGCTCCACTGACGAGTCCGTTTTGCGCTGCAGCATTGCTGCCAACAGCCCAATCGATACTCCCATGGGTTTGTTTTCCCCTCCAAGGCTTTCCCGACTCGCTCCGTGGCTCGCCCGCCTCTTCAGACGGCGCATCGCCTCGCTTCAAGCTCCGACCCAGCATGCTGAATCGGCGGACCCTCGCCGCTCCGTTCGCGTCGGCCCTGAGGCCTCCGCTCCCTTCGCTATCCCCTGTTGACTCACGTCCTGCTCCGCCAATGGCGGTGCGCTCTGCGGCCCTCAGGTCTTCACCGGGGGTCCCGGTAGTCGCGCCTCTTCGCCGGTCCGCTTTGACTCTCCTGCCGAAGCAGTCGGGTCTGCGCTTCCGACGCGGTTCGCGTCTTCCTTCTTGGGGTTGTTCGACGTCAAAGATCATTCCGAGGAGTGACCCCTCGGTCGAACACCAGGTTTGCCCGGGTGCCGCGATAAGGGATTGCAGGATGCGTGCCAACTTTCTCATTTCGTGATCTTAGGCACTTAGAGTCCGCGCTGCGAGATCCTCCGATCTCAATTTACCGGGGCGCTCACGCTGTAAAACCCTGAATATTGGCAGCCTACGCACCACCTAAACGGGGTACAGCGCACCAATGAGATCCATTTTTCCTGGTTGGGAAATGTTTTGCTCAGTTCTACCGCAGCTCAAAGCGAGAGAACAGCCGTGTTCCCGGAGCGATCCAGCCACTGGCTCGAAAGAACACTTCCTCTCCAGTGTCTTCCATGCTCCAGTCGAGCTCGGCGGGAAGCCCGACTTTTACGATCTTGCCGTTCTGCGAGAGTTGAGACGCCCCATCCCATGACCACCCCGGAGCCACTCGCCACGTCAGTGACACGTCCACCCCATCTTCCCCTTCCAGCATGTCGTCCACCACAAGACGACTTCCCTCCGCACGGAGGGTTCGCACCCACTGCTGACCGGGCAACTGAAAGCTGCATCGAACCTGAAGTGAGCGACCGTCTACCCGTGCCCGCTCCACGGCAAACCCGGCAGCGGCCTGACGAAACATTCCGCCTCGGCCCCCAAGAAGTACAGGCAAGTCTCCATCCCCCCATTCCGGCTGAGGAAGATCCCGGGATTCCTCACTGTCCAGACACCAACGCAGGGAAAGGCTTCCCGACTTGCTGCCGCCGTGTGCAAAGGCCCAACCGCCTTCACGAAACACACTCAACACCCACGAATTGGGCTTTGTGAGCAACCCGGCCTCGCTCTCCATGGACAGCATTCGACGGCCTTGAGCCACACGGCCGAGACCCTCAGCGCCCCACAGACTTTCGAAACCACAGCCGTTTAGGGATGTGGAGACTCCTTCATGGGCCCCCAAGAAAAGCAGGGCTCGCAGGAAGGCGCCCTCCACCTCCACCGGAAGTCCGATTCCCGTAGGTTTACCGTGGAGAAGGACACACGCCACTGCTTCAGTGGACTCGAGCAGCTCCGACAGCTCAGTGGACGGGGCACCGCTTTCATCAAGGAGATTCGGATAGGAACGCCGAAGCTGGGAGAGACCTTGGCTCCACCACCTCGACGCTCCGGACAGACTCGGCCATCGCAATCCAGCAACCACCAGCGCCGCCGACTGCAGCACACGCCGCCGGTGAAAGCGAGTGGGTGTCTCGAGGGAGGCGTCTTCCAACCAGACCGCGTGCTGCTCTGCCGCACCGGCAATCAGACGACGCATTCCCGGATCGATCTCTTCTGGCAGATACGCCAGAAGGAGAGAGAGACGCATCAAGCGCCAGGCCACATCGGAACTGTGTTCCCATGCGAGCCCCTCATCCACCACCAGAGACGCGAGCACTGCATCCAGTTCCGCCACTGCAGCGATACCGTGGGCCTCGCACGCGTTCTCTCGAGCACTCAACGCCAAAGCCACCAGCGATGCCAAACGAGCATCTTCTCGGGAGTTCACAGGGTTTGACGCCCGACGTGCCACCGAGGCCAAGGTGGCATCGCCAACAGCCATGAGGGCCGTTGAGGGAGACGCAAGCGGAAGCAAGAGGGGTGCAGCACGGCCCGAAGTGACAGCCTGGATGGGCACCCCTGCCTCGGAGCGACGTGGGGGAGCCAGCTTGTTGGAGATTCTCGAGAAGAGACCCATCACTCTTCCTCGGGCAGCCGAAAGGAAAAGTCAATTTCATCGCCCAAGGAGTGCTGAAGCTGGGCTTTCAGCGCCGATCGGATGCGGGCCTCAAGCTGACGCACTCGCTCTTTGGACACCCCAAAGCGCTGGCCCAGCTCCGAGAGTGAAGCGGGGTCCATGGAGGTCAGACGGTCATCCCAGATCATGCGCTCTCGGTCGCTGGACAAGCTCTCTCGAAACCGCACCAACTCCCGCTGAACAAGACTCCCAAGTTCATTCTCCGCAGCCTGATCGTCGGTGGCTACCTGGACCTCAGGAGCCACGACCTCTTCCAGCATCCGCCCTTCTTCATCCCCAACCGGTGCATGAATGGACAGAGCGGGCGCCCGCATGTGCTGGTCCATCAGCACCACCTCGGACTCGGGAACATCCAAACTCTGGGCGAGTTCAAGGGTCGAGGCGCTGTAGCCGGCCTCCAACAAGCGCTCCCTTTCCTTGTTCAGTTGGAAAAAGAGCTTGCGTCCACTCCGGGTTGTCCCCAGCCGAACAATCCTGAAGTTGTCCATGAGAAAACGGAGAATCATCGCCCGAATCCAATACTGCGCGTAGGAGGAAAACCGAATTCCGCGGTAGGGGTCGTAGCGCTTCAGGGCCTCCATCAACCCCACATTGCCCTCCTGAATCAGGTCGAGCACGTTGCTCCATTGGCGGTGGTACTGAAAGGCGAGCTTTACGACCAGCCGAAGATTCGCAGAAATCAGCCGCTGTGCGGCGAGCGGATCGCCACTGTCCACGTACTGCTCGGCCAAGGCTCGCTCTTCCTCTGGACTCAAGAGCGAATGCTTGCGGACCTCGGAGAGATAGGCCTGCAGCAGATCCGTCTGAGCCACCTGCTCCCGAGTCGCAGGAAGCTGGCGAGCCGCTGGCTTGGACTCCTCCACCAAGTCGGCGCCTTCATCGATGTCTGAAACGTCCATCATGGGGCTTGTTTCCGCCTTCTCATGGTCAGTTGGGAGGGCCCAAAATGGGCTTGAACGAGGGAGGGGTGACCCACAGCAAATGCTTGAGAAGGATGATTCCTGAGATCCAGCTCCGAATCCTGCATCCCAAGCGCCGTGGCACCGACCTCAGATAACAGGCAAAAGGGCCCAACGACATCCCAGAGCTTCCATCCTGCAGGGACGATGGCTCCAACAGCACTGCCCGATGCGACCAACGCCAGATGGGCAGCCGTTCCCCCGAGGCTTCTCAGCTTTCCTTGAAAATCAAACTGAACATACCGATGGAATCGCGAGGGCACATAGATGACGGATTGGTAAGTCGGCGCCTCACTCGAAATCACGGGCAGCCGCCTTCCATTGAGCCAAGCCCCTTGACCCCTTTGAGCCCAGAAGAAGTCCCCGGTCCTGGGCATGTACACCGCGCCTTCCACGGGGCCCGACTCATCCATGCAACCCACCACTGGACCCCAATGAGCCAAGCCCTCCACGAAGGCCGCGGTGCCGTCGATGGGATCGACATACCAGCAGCGCCCGCTGTTCCCCTGCACACGCCCTCCTTCCTCGCTCACGATCGCGTCCGAGGGAAACAGGCGATGGAGACCCGCTACCAGAACATCCTCCGCCAGCCGGTCAGCCTCCGTCACGAGGGAAGAGTCCTGCTTTGTCTCCGGCTTCACACTGCCAAAATGCGCCAAGCTCAAGTCCCCAGCCTGACGCATCAACTGCTCGAGACCCGTCGTTCCTCGCGACGCTTCTGGATCGCGCTGCATCCCTCAATTCTCCGGACAGGAAATAAGCTTAGCGCAAGCTGAGAGAAGGTGCTTCGACGGAGATCCAAAAACCACCTCGCGATGCGTGGTACCATTCCGCCTCAGTTGGCCATGCAACGGAGTAATTGATGCGTTTCTACCGGATTCTTGTACCTGCCGTCCTTACCCTCAGCGCCTGTGGTGGTGGGGAAGAGGAGATTGAGCAGCCCAATCCTGCTGAAATCGAGGCTCGCGCAAAGGCGAAAGCCAAAAGACAAGCGGCACGAAAAGCAAAGGCCGAGGCCGAGAAGGAAGTCCAGCCGACGCTTGAACTGGCGATTGGACTTTCTCAAACTGGAAAAGTCGATGAGGCGTTGGCAATGCTCAAGGTTCTTCTCACCGAATCTCCGGAAACACCGGCGTTCTGGGAAGCCACTGCTCGAATCGGCATCTCCCATGGTCGACAAGCCGCACTTCTTGCGGAATTCGACGCCGAAACCGCGATCGGAGGTCAGACCGAGCTTCACCACCGCCTGCGGGCTCAACTTGCAGTCGCCGCTTCAGACAGCACGCAGATCTTGGCGGCCATTGGCCACCTCAGCGACGCCGAGGAGATCGCTGCCTATCGGGCCCGAGAGGCTGCGATAAGCGGCACACTCTCCGTGGACATCGAAACCCTCGATCCGGAGACCCCTGAAGGCCGACTGCTCTTGGCCAGCACGGAGACCAACCGCGCCAAGAAAGCAAGGCTGCTCGATGACCTCTCCGTCTCTCAACGGGATGCCAAACTCTACCTTGCCGAGCTCGTCCAACAGTCCGGCGACTCGGATCGTGCCGCAGAACTCTACGCCGAACTCACGGCAGACGATGCACAGGACTCTGTGGCCTACAGCGCCCACTTGAAGCTTTGGGGAGCGGCTGAGACCGCCGGAGAAAAAGCCGTGCACAGCGAGGCTCTGATGAAGAATGCCTGGAGCTCGGGCGACAGTGCGAATGCCTTGGCCCACTTCGAGCACGTTCGAGTCGACTCGTGGAACAGCAGCAACTCCGCCACTCCTTTCGCCTTGGCGACGGCCTTGTTTGAGGGAACTCAAGAGGCGAATGCCAGCCTCCGAAGGTCCGCCCTGTCCGCCTACGGAAATGCCGCACTCACTCACGGAAGGCCCGATGCAGCACTCAGCACCGCAAAGCTGTGGAGCGAGCTGTGCTTCAGCACCGAGACCCAGACTCAAGGGGAGGGCGAGGAAGTCGAGGAGGTTGAGGTTCAAGTTGCGGATCAAGACTGCTTGGAAGCTGCACACGAGATGCACACCATTGCTGCCTTCCAACTGGGTCTCGCCGATGAGATTGCCGAGTCCATCGGGACCCTCGAGGAGGCTCTGGGTGCAGACCACGCCGTGAACAACCATACCGGGCTCCATCGGGTCTTGACAGGAAGCCTCAGCGAGGCGGAGTCGATGCTTGACCCAACCGGGCCCCATGCCATCACCCTTGCGCTTGCCAGGGCACGTGCCGTGGATGGCCAAGACAAAAGCCCAATTTCCGAACTTCGCTCAGCAGTTTCCATTGCCGACGCTTCTGGGTACCTTCCAAACCGAGTTCGGACCCGCCTGCTGTTGGCCAATGAACTGGCCGGACGCCAGGAAAATGGAGCACTCAGCACCACGCTCTCAGAGCTCCAGAACATCGCCGAATCCCTCGGTGAACAAGGGGCGCATCTCGCCCGAGAGGTCTTGGGAAGGAGGGTCATGGCTGGCCTTCGAGCAGACACGAGCAACGACACGGTGTTCGCAGCACTCAACGGCGAGGCTGAAGTGCCCGACGCCACCGAAGGAGAGCACCGGCTCCTGACCTGGGCTCGAGCACGATCGCTTGCTCAGACCGACGCCGGAGCTGCGATAGCCGCCTACACAGAGGCCATCAAGACGACCCCACCCATCCACCAAGGACCTTGGGCCAATCTTTCGGTCCAGAATGGCCGGTCGGGTCCCGGAGTGGTCCTGGACATCGCAGCCATCCTGGCCAGCCCGGGTGATGATGCTGGACTCCTCGCACTGCCTCTCCATGACTGGTGGCATGAAAAAGAGATGATGAATGTGGCCTTTGCGGTGGGAGACGACCCCTCTGCCGCCCTCTCCGCAGAGGAGCGCATCGGTTTCAATCAAAGCCTTGTCAACCTGCAGCACAGCAGCATTCAGTGGCTCATTGGTCAAATCGAGGACAGCTCTGCAGCGGAGAGTGCCTTTGATGCCGCGCTGGCATCGGCCATGGAAACCAAGAGTTTCCAGAGAGGCGTTCCCGAAGAGCCTATGGACTACAGCACCGTTCCACAGGTCATCCGTTCCAAAGCCGTGTTGTCCTACCGGCTTGGCGCAAAAAGCGGTGAGGCGATTGTGGTGACCAAGTCTGGCAGCACCATCAAGGCTTTGGACAACGTGGACCGAATTCGAGCCAATGCCGATTCACTTCGGCGACTCCTGCGGTCTGGGGAGAGTCATGGTGGCCAACCCTTGCTTCCAGGAAAAGCAGCGGACCAAAAGCTGGCCCAAGTTGGAGATGCACTTCGAGCCGACCTGCTGGACATCTTCACGCAGGAGCTCCAAGGCGTCGGCATCTACCTGCTTCTTTTTGATTCCGAACTCATGGGCCTGCCCTTCGGCGTCATGCCCGAGCAACGCGATGCTGCCCGATTCATTGCGGACATACGCGGCATGTCGCATGCCACCACCGCAGGTGCAGGCCTTCGCAGTCCAAGTCGGCCCAAGCTGAACTACGGAACGGATGTGCTCGGAATCAGCCCGTTCCGCCCGGAGCCAGACCCGACTGTGGGCACACTGAGCATCCCTGGAGAGGCCCAAAATGCCACCCGACTCTTCGGTCAGGGCGTTCGGGTGTACCGCGAGGCAGAGAAAGCCACTGCTGAGCTGCTGGAGAGTACCTTGGATGATGCACGCTTCATCCACGTCACGGACTTCAAAACCGGCGACCACGGCGGTATCCAGATGAGCGACAACACGGTCTCTCTTGCCACCGTACGCTCCAAGGACATCACCACACAGGTCACAATCCTCTCCTCAGACTCGAGCCCCAAGCACCTGATGCGGCAAGCCCACGCGTTCTACCGCGCGGGAGCGACCAACCTCGTGCTCTCCAACCGGCTGATCGATGAGCAAGTTCGTGGTCGCTACCTCTACAACTTCTACGAGGCGATCAACCGCGAGCGTCCGCCTGTCATGGCCCTGAGCGAAGCCAGAAAAACCATGGCCAGCGACAGCGCTCACAACGGCTACTTCGATCCCTCTTGGTGGGGGCAATTCATCCTCTATGGCAACCCCTCTTAGGGTCCGCCTGCTCGGGAGCGTCTTCGGACTTCTCGTTGGCACCGCCGCCTTCGCCCTACCTTCTCCCCTGCTGGGTCCAACGGGCCCCTTTTGGCTAGGCCCCCACAGCCCCAACACACCGGACTCCCAACTGCTCAATCGAGAGTGGGTGGTTGCCGACCCCCTCGGCGGGAATCTCCACGTCGAGCGCCTTGATTTCCAGCAGGAACGCGGTGCACCGATCGATGTGAGGCGACTCTACGAGGCGGGAAAATGGTCGTTTTCGTTCGAGCGTGAATTGGTGGAGGAGCCTCGAATGGTTCGGATCACAGGTGCGCTTTCCACCAACTTTGTCAAACCCGGACCTCCAGGTGAACCCGTCTTGATCGGAAGCAAACTCACCGAGGGCCGCGTACAACTCGAGCGTACTCCGTCGGGCTGGACCCTCACACACCGCGAGCAGAGTTGGTTCTTCGACCCCGAGGGAAACCTGGTGTCTGAGCGGGACGAACGCGGTCTCCAGGTGGACTACATCTGGAAGGATGGTCGCCTTGATCGCATTTCGAGACCCAACGGCCCTGCAATCCGAGTACTGCACGACGCAAACGGTGAGATCAGCGTTCTGGAAGGTCCCGAGGATGTGACCTGCTACTACGAACGCCGAACTCAAAGGCTCATTGGTGCGCGGTGCACTGACGGTGAGCGGTCACGCTACGTCTACGAGGACGACGGAAAACTTCGAAGCATCCTTTGGGTGGACTCCTCGAGCATCCAGATTCGATACACCGATACCGGAAAGGTCCGATCCTTCCACGGGCCTGGGCTTCGACAGCAGTCCTACCGATGGCAAGATACGGGTGTCGATGCTGTCGACGGCGGTGGATCGAGCACCGAAATTCGCTTCCGAGGCACCGAGGGCTACCACGTCGTAGGTCCCCAAGGCCAGCGCATGGTGGTCACTACGGAGAACGGACGAATTCAGTCTTGGCGAGACCCTGCAGGCGGCGAGACCCGACTCCGCTACGACGATTCCGGCCGTTTGAGGACGCTGGTCACCCCGGGGGTGGGTGCCTGGAACTTCACCTGGAAAGATACCGGCCTCAGCAGCCTTGAGAACCCCCTGGGCGCTGTGTGGACCTTCAAGCGCAACCCTTCAGGACAGGTGGTGCTCTTCGAGGACGCAAACGGCCGTCAAACCTCTTTCGGGCGAACCTCGGATGGGCGAATTCGAAGCATCCGAACCGCAAGCGGCTCCCGAGAAATTCGTCGTGACAGGGAGGGGCGCATCGTTGGGCTGAAGGACCCGTCGGGAGCCGAGACTCGGATCGAGAGAAACCAACGCGGAGAAATCACTGCGTTCGTGGATCCTGCAGGGCAACGCCTCCTTCTGGATCGCGATCCGAACGGTGCCATCATTGGATTTGTCGATCGCGTGGGCGAGAGGTGGACCATCGACCGGGATTCCTTGGGCCGCAGCCGAGGCCTCGAGACTCCGACGGGTGGAAGACTCCAGTGGGTGCGAAACAGCACGGGACGCATTGAGCGGATCGAGGCAGACAGCGCTCGCTGGGTAGACTACGCCACCTCACTCGCCGGTAAGCCTACTCGAATTCGATCGTCCAGCGGACGAGAGCGCGGAATTCTTTGGAATCGCGGTCTCCTGCGGGGTCTACGCCTTGAGGACCAAACTGAGCTTCGACTCCAACGGGATCTCCATGGTCGGATTCGGGAAATCGACAGCGGAGAAGAAACGCTCGAAATTCGGCGAAATGCCTTGGGTTTTCCGGATGCTGTCGGCCCCCTCCAGTTTCAGTGGCTCGGTGGCAAATACTGGACCCAAGCAAGCGGCCCCGGCCTCCGTGTGGGACTCACCCGAGGCTTTGACGGCAGTCTCCGAGCCCTGAGCTACGGAGACGTTGAGGTCCCGATCTCTCGTGATGGGTCCGGCCGCATTGCCTGGTTGGGGCGCCCCGACGACCGGATTTCCTTCCAGCGGGACGCCAACGGACAAGTGGTTCGGTGGAGCGACAACAACCAGACTTGGACCATCAAAAGGGATGTACGAGGTCTGCCCAGCGAGATTGAATCGGAGTCCTTTCGACTGCGCCAGAGTTTCGATGGGGAGGGTCGAATTCTGCGGCAGCAGAATTCGGAGGGAGAGGCCCTCTCGGCCCAGTACGATGCAGAGGGCCGACTGAGTCTCATTCGCTTCCCGAACGGGGCTTTGCTGCGCTTCGGCCTTGGCCCGAGCAACCGCTACCTGCTGTACGAGGACAAAAATGGGGATTCTCTTTTGACCCGACAGCTCAACTACAACCCCGCGGGGGAGTTGCGCAGCATCCAAGAAGGCGAGAACACAACCCTCTTTCACCGGGACCGACGGGGTCGCCTCACAGCGCTCGAAGCGGGACCGAGCGCTTGGTCCTGGGTGCCCGGTGCAATCGAGGGAGCCGACGAGTTTTTGATCCTGCTCGACGACAACGATCGGCCTCAATCCGCCACACTTCCGATCGGCACCACCCTCTGGGACAGTCTGGCCACACAGGCTCTCTACGAGCACAACGACTCCCAAATCACCGCGCTGAGCACTGAATCCGGGACCATGCGCTACACCTTGGACGGCCTGGGTCGCCCCCTTTCGCTTCTTCGAGACACTGGGGCAAAGTGGACGCTCAAGTGGAATGCGCTGGGCCACCTCAGCCGAATTACCGACCCCAACGGAGAGATCACCACGCCCCACATTGGTCCCAACGGACTGTGGGGCATCACTCGCGAAGGGGAACTCACCTCCTTTCTGCGCATGGGCGACTGGGCAGTTTCGGAGCGGGGCGTCAACAACCGGGAGTGGATGCGCGATGAGCTGGGACAGAACCGTCTTCTCCTGCATCCAGATTCCCCCACCCAAGACATCCGCTGGTCCCCCCTCGGCATGCCGAGCATTTGGCACGATGGCCTCCGGCCACTTGGTGGGCTTCCAATCCCTTCGACAGGACTGATCGTTGACAGCCTTGGAGCCACCGAAGTGCTGTCCGGCCAGAGACTTCAGCAGACATGGTCTCCAGCCTGGCGAGCTGCACCGATTCCAAACTCTGGCTGGCCGGATCTCGGCGAACAAACCGTACCCTGGTGGGCGCCGGACCCCTGGATCGAGCCAAGCAGCCTGGCCGCCCCCTTGGAGATCGCGATGGATCTGGGGTTAGTCGACCCCCAATTCGAACAGGAGTGGTCTCCGATAAAAAGCGCACAAAGCCCTCTTCCGTGGCTTCCGCCTTCCGCTGAGAGTCCGGCTCCACCCATTGGACCCCTCCGGGATGCTGTACCCCTCTCCCTGGAGCCCTTGGAACTCCTGTGCCTGCAAGCCACAACGAGCCCATCGCGACCCGTCGACACCACCGACATCGGTCTGGCTCTCTTGGCTCCGGAATTCGAGGATCTTCCTCCCCTGAATTGGCTCAGCGACGAGGGTTGGACCTGGTGGCTGATGGGTGCCGACCAGTGGTTGGCGCTGCCCTAGGCAAAAGGGATCTTGCAGTCGCCCGCTTAGCGATATAAATGGCAGGCCCATTTTGGTGAGTGTAGCTCAGCTGGCAGAGCATCGGATTGTGATTCCGAGGGTCGTGGGTTCAAGTCCCATCACTCACCCCATTTTTTCACGCGGGCCTATAGCTCAATTGGTAGAGCGCCGGACTCTTAATCCGTCGGTTCCAGGTTCGAGTCCTGGTGGGCCCACCACTTCCACATTGCTCCTCTTCCTTCCTAAACCGAGGAGCCCTGACAAATAAGCGAGAATGGCGGAATTGGTAGACGCGCTGGCCTTAGGAGCCAGTGGGGCACCCCGTGGGGGTTCGAGTCCCCCTTCTCGCACCCTCTCCGGAGTACACACATGCAGTTTGACATTGAAAAAGTCAGCCCCATTGAACAGAAGCTGGTCTTCAGCATCCCAGCAGACGACATCAAGTCCCGCATGGACACGGCCTTTCGCCAGCTCCAGGGCAACGTCCGTATGCCGGGTTTTCGCCAGGGCAAGGCTCCTCGAAAGCTCATCGAGCGAAGGTTCGGTGCTCGGGTTCGCGCTGAGGTGACCAATCACGTCATCAACGACTCTTTCAAAGAGGCCGCCAGCGACATGGTGTTCTTCGGCCAACCCTCGGTGGAGGCAGAAGAAATCAAGCCCGGTGAGGACTACACCTTCTCCGTGACGGTGGAGGTAAAACCCGAGATCGAGGTGAAAGACTACAAGGGCATTGAACTGGAGTACGAGGCTCCCACGATCGATGACGAGGAGATCGAGACCATCATCACGAGCCAACTCAAGTCCCAGGCTGTGCTCTCCGATGTCGAGGATCGCGCCGTGGGCGACACCGACATGGTCATGGTCGAGCTGAAGCTCAAAGACGGCAAAGAAGTGGTCCAAGACCATCCTGGCACCATGGTGCACATGGCTTCCGAGCCCTACTTCACCGGAATCGAGAGCCTGCTCCGGGGCGTGAAGAAAGACGGGAAGTTCAAGGGTGAGGTCACCTTTGCAGAGAGTGCCCAGATTGAGGAGCTCGCTGGAAGAACCCTGAAGGCAGAGGGACGTGTCATCGCCATTCAGGAGATGAAGGTGCCGGAACTCACCGACACCATCGCCAAGGACATGGGCTACGAGGGTGGCGCAGACGACATGCGTGCCAAGGTTCGCGAACACCTGACCAACCACCACGAGACCAACGCGAAGAACCAGGCGCGGGCGGGACTGCTCGAGAAACTCATCGAGGCCAACCCCTTCGAGGCTCCCAAGGGTCTCATCGCCCAGCAGCTTCAGGCGCTCCTGCAGGAGCTTCAGATGCAGGCCGCCTACCGTGGTCAGGACCCCAAGACCCTCCAGTACAGCCAAGAGCAGATCCAGGAACTCGAGGGACGCGCCAACTTCGCAGCCAAGAGCGCCCTCCTCATCGAGGCCGTCTCCAAGGCAGAGGGACTCGAAGCCGATGATGCCGATGTCGAGGCCAAGTTCCAAGAGCTCGCCAGCGCACGCGGGGAGCAGGTTGAGCAAGTACGCGCCTACTTCAACAAGGAAGGGGCCATCGACGACCTCAAGGCTCGTTTGGTCGAGGAAAAGACCCTGGATTGGCTGATGGACAATGCCAAGGTCTCGGGTACCAAGAAGAAAAAGGCTCCTGCAAAGAAGAAGGCCACCAAGGCCAAGGCCGATGCGGATGCGCCCGCCAAGAAGAAGGCTCCTGCAAAGAAGAAGCCTGCGGCAAAAGCAAAAGCAACAGCCAAGGCCGATGCAGACGCGCCCGCCAAGAAGAAGGCTCCTGCGAAGAAGAAGCCTGCGGCAAAAGCCAAAGCAACAGCCAAGGCCGATGCAGACGCGCCCGCCAAGAAAAAGGCTCCTGCAAAGAAGAAGCCTGCGGCAAAGGCCAAGAAAGACTGACAGTTCGGTTTATCTGCACTGAAAATGCCCGCCCAGATCTCTGGAGCGGGTATTTTTTGTGGCCCCATCGACTCACATTCCGCCTCTGGGGATGTGGCCCCAAAAAGAGCCTCAAGTTAGGCCAGAGGAGACCGTTCTGTTCCCCCATACAAATATCCCCCACAGGAACGCACCATGCCCCATGATCCCCTGAGCACCATGCAGAACTACCTTGTCCCCACTGTTGTGGAATCCTCCCACCGAGGAGAGCGCGCCTGGGACATCTATTCCCGGCTGCTCAAGGACCGAATCATCTTCATTGGGAGTGGAATCGAAGACCAGCTCGCGAATGTCGTTGTGGCCCAGTTGCTGTTTCTCGAGTCCGAAGATCCGGAGAGGGACATCTACCTGTACATCAACAGCCCAGGTGGCGTGATCACGGCGGGCATGGCCATCTACGACACCATGCAATTCATCCGTCCAGATGTGGCGACGATCTGCCTCGGACAATCCGCATCCATGGCGGCCGTACTGCTTGCAGCAGGCGCCCCTGGAAAGCGACGTTGCCTGCCCCACTCCCGCGTTCTCTTGCATCAACCTCTCGGTGGTTTCCGGGGCCAAGCCTCAGACATCGAGATTCATGCCAAAGAAATCCTCCGGGTCAAGTCGGAGCTCAACAACGTCCTCGCCGGTCACACCGGTCAGCCGCTGGACAAAATTGCTCGAGACACCGATCGCGACTTCATCATGACCGCGGAAGAATCCGTACAATACGGGGTTGTGGATGAAATTCTCACCAGCACCCGTCCCGGTGAGGCACAATAGTGGGGATTCCGCCTAAAGCCTCCTGACTTTGGGCCGTATCCCTAAGGGCGCTCCCCAGAGCCCTTGAAAGCCTGTCACCCACAACGCTCTCAAGCGCCTCAAAGCGTCCAAGAAACCATCCCCATTTTTGAGAGAGGCGAGCGCGTGGCATCCAAGAAAAGCACCGAGGGACGTGAGTTGTGCTGCTCCTTCTGCGGCAAGTCCCAGAAAGAGGTCAGAAAACTCATCGCGGGACCTTCGGTTTACGTCTGCGATGAATGTGTCGAGCTGTGCAACGAGATCATCACCGAGGAGTTCGAGCGCGAGGACTACCAGGCGACTCGAGCACTCGTTCCGAAGCCCAAGGACATCAAGGCCCACCTCGACCAGTACATTGTCGGCCAGGATCGAGCCAAGAAAGTCCTCGCTGTGGCGGTTCACAACCACTACAAGCGCATCGATGCCAAATCAAGCCACGACGACGTGGAGCTCAAGAAATCCAACATCCTTCTCGTGGGACCGACCGGAACAGGAAAGACCCTCCTCGCCCAAACACTCGCCCGCTTCCTCAATGTCCCCTTCACCATCTGTGACGCCACCAGCCTCACGGAGGCCGGCTACGTGGGTGAGGACGTCGAGAACATCATCCTGAGCCTCTTCCAGTCTGCCGAATACAACGTTGAGCGGACCATGAAGGGCATCATCTACGTGGATGAAATCGACAAGGTCTCCCGAAAATCTGAGAACCCCTCGATCACCCGTGACGTATCCGGTGAAGGAGTCCAGCAAGCACTCCTGAAGATCATCGAGGGGACCATCGCCAACGTCCCCCCCAAGGGCGGGCGAAAGCACCCTCAGCAAGAATTTCTTCAGGTGGACACCACCAACATCCTGTTCATCTGCGGCGGCGCCTTCGTCGGACTCGACCGCATCATCGAGCAACGCATCAACAAAAGTTCCATCGGATTCGGCGCCACTACGGGGAGCAAGCAGGAGTTGACCACTTCCGAGCTGCTCTACCAAGTGGACACTCAGGACCTGCTCCGCTTCGGCATGATTCCCGAGTTCATTGGGCGTGTGCCGGTGATTGCTTCCCTTGGGGAGCTCGATGAGGACGCCTTGGTCGACATCCTGACCAAGCCACGAAACGCGTTGATCAAGCAGTACCAGAAGCTCTTCGAAATGGAGGGCGTGACCCTCAAGTTCACCGAAGACTCTCTTCAGGCTGTTGCCCGAGAAGCCATCCGGCGCAAGACGGGCGCTCGAGGTCTGCGTGCAATCCTCGAGGAGATCATGCTGGATGTCATGTACGACTTGCCCTCGAAAGAGAACGTCAAGGAGTGCATCATCGATGAAGAGGTGGCCACCACCTCCAAACCGCCTGTCTTGGTCTACGAGACAGAGGCGGAGGCCGACAGCGCTTAGCTGCCCCCTGTTTGCATTTGGGGCAAGGAGACATGTCCATGTTCTTTCAGAAAGACAAAAAAGGTCCCGAGGACGTTACCGAGGCGCTTGCGCTGCTTCCTCTGCGTGACCTGGTGGTCTTTCCCTACATGGTCGTTCCGCTGATCGTAGGTCGCCCCTCCTCAGTGAAGGCACTGGAGGAAGCCTCCGAGAAAGGCAACAAGCAGATTCTCTTGGCCACCCAGCGTGTTGCAAGCGTAGAGAACCCCACCGAAAGCGATATTTTTGAGACCGGCACGGTCGCAAACATCATCCAGATGCTGAGGCTGCCCGATGGCACCGTGAAGGTCTTGGTGGAGGGAAAAAGCCGAGCCAA
Organism: Myxococcota bacterium; assembly: GCA_036021505.1. Taxonomy (GTDB): domain Bacteria; phylum Myxococcota_A; class UBA796; order UBA796; family CAJQPC01; genus JAYXVV01. The sequence continues at coordinate 16,020 of JAYXVV010000137.1, forward strand.
GATCGAGAGCTACCTGAGCACGGAGACCTGTTTTCAGGTCGTGGTGTCACCAATTGAGAGCCCCGCCTTGGACGAAGAGGCCACTCTGGACGCCATCCGTAGGGTCAAGGCCGCCTTTGAGGACTACGTCAAACTCAACCAAGGCATTCCCCCCGAAATGCTGATGAGCATTGCCTCGATCGAGGAACCAAGCCGGCTCGCCGATACCCTGGTGGCCCAACTCAACATCAAGCTCGAAGAACGCCAGAAACTGCTGGAAAACGGCAACCCCTTGAACCGATTGGCGGTCTTGGCGAAATTCATCCAGAGCGAGATCGAAATCCTTCAGGTGGAGAAGAAGATCAAGCGCCGGGTGCGCAAGCAGATGGAGAAGAGCCAAAAAGAGGTCTACCTGAACGAGCAGATGGAAGCCATCCAGAGGGAGCTCGGTGAGCGGGATGAGTTCAAGAGCGAAATCGCAGAAATCGAGGCGCGAATTGCGGAAAAAGACCTCTCCAAAGAAGCCAAAGACAAGCTTCAGAAGGAACTCCGAAAGCTCAAACTCATGAGTCCCATGTCTGCCGAGGCCGCAGTCGTACGCAACTATGTGGACACGGTGTTGAGCCTGCCCTGGTACGACTACTCCGCTGAGATGGCGGACATCGCCCACGCGCTGCGGGTTCTTGATGAGGACCACTACGGGCTCAAGAAGGTCAAGGAGAGGGTTCTCGAGTACATCGCCGTGAGCTCCCTCGTGGACCGCATGAAGGGCCCAATTCTCTGCTTGGTTGGCCCACCAGGAGTCGGAAAGACCTCGTTGGCGCGATCCGTTGCACGAGCGACCAACCGAGAATTTGTTCGCCTCTCATTGGGTGGTGTTCGAGATGAAGCCGAAATCCGAGGCCACCGGCGCACCTACATTGGCGCATTGCCTGGAAAACTGCTGCTGAGTCTAAAGAAGGCGGGGACCAGCAATCCAGTGGTCCTGCTCGATGAAATCGACAAGATGTCCTCCGATGTCCGAGGGGATCCGGCCAGCGCTTTGTTGGAGGTTCTCGACCCTGAGCAGAACGAATCCTTCAACGACCACTACCTGGATCTGGACTACGACCTCTCCAAAGTGCTCTTCATTTGCACAGCGAACAGTCTGCACGGGATCCCTGTGCCGCTTCAGGATCGCCTCGAGATCATTCGACTCTCTGGGTACACGGAGATCGAGAAGCTCTCGATTGCCAAGCGCTACCTCATTCCGAAACAGACTGCAGCGAATGGACTGAAGGACGACCAACTCACCATTACCCGAGAGGCCTGCGAGACGGTCATTCGCCGCTACACCAAAGAAGCCGGTGTACGAAACCTCGAACGCGAGTTGGCGGCCGTTGCCCGAAAGGTAGCGAAGCGTGTGGTGGACAAGGGACCCGAAACCAAGGTCAAGATCACCTCCACCAATGTTCAAAAGCTGCTGGGTGTTCCCAAGTACCGCTACGGCAAGGTCGGCAAGGCCGATGAGACCGGTTTTGTGAACGGGTTGGCCTGGACGAATGCCGGCGGTGTCATGGTGCCCATCGAAGCCGTCAGCGTATTCGGCACCGGCAAGACCACTCTGACCGGCCAACTTGGAGACGTCTTTCAAGAGTCCTGCCAAGCTGCAATCACCTACATCCGGAGCCGCTACGAGACCCTGGGCCTCAAGCCCAACTTCTACCAAGAAGTGGACCTGCATGTGCATGTTCCTGAGCTCTGGGGCGTCGACGGTCCATCCGCTGGAATTACGATTGCGACCGCCGTGATCTCTGCTGTGACAGGCATTGCGGTCCACAAGGAGATCGCCATGACCGGCGAGATCACACTCCGCGGACAGGTGCGTCCGATTGGTGGACTGAAGGAAAAGCTTTTGGCCGCCAAGCGAGCTGGGGTCACCCGAGTCGTCATTCCCAAAGAGAATGAGCGGGACTTGGAAGAGGTGCCGAAGGCCATCAAAGACAGCCTGGAGATCCATGCGGTCGAGCACATGGATGAGGTGCTGGGACTGGCTTTGGCCGTCGCGGATCCGACCCAACTGCAGCAGCACACCCCCGCCCCGAGTTAATTTGAGCCAATCTGAGCGTTGACACCTCGGGAGACGCTCATTAAATGCCTGGGGCTGGTGGCCAAATGACCACTCGCTTTGTCTGGGCGGGTAGCTCAGTTGGGAGAGCGGTAGCCTTACAAGCTATAGGTCACAGGTTCGAGCCCTGTTCCGCCTACCACACACTTTGAATATGGAGCCGTAGTTAAGTTGGTTATAACGCCGGCCTGTCACGCCGGAGGCCGCGGGTTCGAGTCCCGTCGGCTCCGCCACTAAAAAGACGCCCCTGACTTTGTCAGCGGGCGTCTTTGGCGTTTTGAGGCTAAACACATCCGCATGAAACCTCGCATTGGATTGCTGACGTTGGCGCTGATTTTGGCTGGGAGTGCCCTGGCAGCCGACCCGCCCAAGAAGCGCTTGAGCGACTATGAGGAAGGCAAGAAAATCTACCGGCGCTCCTGCTGGCAATGCCATGGACGCGATGCAGCCGGGGAGGGCCCGGCTGCCGCCGCGCTGCCGGATGGTGTTCCCACGCTCCGAGGAGGGGTGGTGACCCGAGAGCGACGCGATGAGTTCATTCGGTCGATTCTCCACGGCAAGGGACTCATGCCGGCTTTCAGCGCTGAGATTGAGCGGCAGGACGCCAAAAGAGTCCTCATCTACCTGGAGAAATACGATCAGCGCGACGGCAGGGAGCCTGAGGAAGAAGACGACAGCGACGTCGAGGCCAGCGAGGCAACCGAGGAAGAGGGCAATGCTCCAGCTGAGGAGGAAGGGAGTGGACCGGAAACCCCTTCCCCCGATGAGGCAGAGACTCCATGACCACTGGTGCAGAGGCAGCCCTTCTGGGTGTGGTTCAGGGACTCACGGAATTCCTCCCCGTGTCCTCGAGCGGCCACCTCGTACTGGCCCAAGAAATCATGGGAACCCAGAGCGAGGACATTCTCTTTGAGCTCGCCGTCCACATCGGAACCCTTCTCCCCATTCTGCTGGTCTACTTCTCCGATCTCTGGGGCATGGCCAAGGCCCCTTTTGTCGAACGGGGTCCCCTCTCTGAGCGACCAGGAACGCGGCTGATGCTGCTCTTGATTGTGGGCTGCATCCCCACCGCCATTGTTGGCCTGGGATTCCAGGACTTCTTCGAGTCGCTCTTCGACTCCGCAGGCCCGCTCGTGGTGAGCTTCACGATCACGGGTGCACTGCTCTTTGCCTCGAAGTTTGCGCCCAAAGGCGAGCTTGGTCGAGACACCCTGCCGTGGATGAGCGCGGCCCTCATTGGACTGGCCCAAGGCATGGCCATCACTCCGGGCATTTCTCGCTCCGGCACCACCATTGCTGTGGCCCTCTTCTTGGGCGCCAGTCGAGATTTCTCCGCCCGATTCTCTTTCCTGCTGAGCATTCCAGCCATCTTGGGCGCGGTCCTGCTGCAGGCCAAAGACCTCGACAGCACCATGTCGGTCGACTGGACAAGCTTGGGGCTCGGTGCCGCCACCGCTGCAGTCACCGGCTACATCGCGCTGAAGATCCTGATTCGACTGGTCAACTCCGGTGACTTCAGCCGCTTCGCCTGGTACTGCTGGGCCATGGCTGGGGTGTCTGCCGTTGTGTGGCTCGGTTAGCGTTCAGAAAGCGAACATGATTGCCAGCGAGCCGCCCAGGCTCGTCGGATGCACAATCTCGTCCTGACCCTCCGGACAAGAGGGAGGCATGGAAGGAGGGGCCACAGCACCCGGCTCGTCAGGCTCGAGGGATTCCTCGACCAAACAGTCGGAATAACGGGGTCCAACGACCGAAATTTGGGGTTGCAGAAGGAGTCGTTTTCCACGCTTCAAATGCACATCGGCTCCGACCCCGCCTCCGGTGGCCGCCGAAGTTCCGCCCATGAATCCAAAGCCGGCCCCCCTGCCGCCCTGTAGATAAGGCCGAAGACTCCAGGTCTCACGATGAACTGCAACGCCTGGATAAACCTTGGCGCCGATTCCTGCCCAGGCCAGATAGGGCCCGACGTTGGCCTGAACACCCACAAACCGACCGGACACCTCGGCCTTCACGCCTGCGAGGAAGCAGCCGGGCCCCGCGCCCACACACAATCCAAGTCGCACCGGCTTGAACAACCAGGGGTCTTCCTTTGCAGAAGGCTGAGCCGAGGCAGAAGACCCCACCCACCCCAGGTTGATAAAAAGTGCAGCAGCCAAAACACGATGCAAGCCCATAAGAACCTCCTCGATTCTGACCCTGAACCCTCACAGGTTAGCGCAAGTGACGGACTCCTGCTTGATCCTGTCCATGCTTCAGGCTACGTGGCTGGAGCCTTGTGAAGGGGTATAGCTCAGTTGGTAGAGCAGCTGATTCCAAATCAGCAGGTCGGGGGTTCGAGTCCCTCTGCCCCTGCCACTTCATAGGTCGAAGAAACCCCGTCGCTTTTCGAGAGAGGAGCGATGGGGGTTTGAGGGTTTTAACCGCCCCAGCAAGGCTCAGTAGTAGTACTCGCCCGTATCCGACCCGGTGCCCTCGCCGGTGTCGTAGTAGTAGCCGCTGTCCGAGCCCGCATCCTTGGTGGTGTCGACAAACTCACAGGCCGCAAGCGCGGTCACTCCAGCGAAAATGGCTGCCACAACCAGACCCACAACCGACATCTCTTGCTTCATCGCAGTCTCCTTTGCATCTCTTCGTGAGGATTCTACCGCAGTCGGGGATACACTGCAGGAGTGACCCGCCCACTCCCCAATGTGCCGCTCCCCTCTTGGGTGAACCTCGAGTCCACCCTGGGCTGCAACCTGGAGTGCGTGATGTGCGGTTCCCACCTCAGCGGTGTCACCAAGAACCGCGACGTGATGTCGGACGAGCTCATCGCGAAAATCGAGTCCGAACTCCTTCCGAGCGCCACCGATGTCTCCCTGACCGTGGCTGGAGAGCCCTTTCTTACCCCGAAGATCGCCCGATTTGTGGAGCTTGCAGAGAACAGCCAGAGTGCCCTGCAGCTCAACACGAACGCGACCCTCATCAAAGACTCCGATCTCGTTCGACGCATCCTCCGCCAAGCGAGTGTGCTCAAGATCTCCATGGACGGCTTGGGCGATGTCTACGAATCCATCCGCGTTGGCGCAAGCTTTGAGACCGTCCGAAACAACGTGGCTCTCCTGGTTCGCCTGCGCTCCGAGCTTCCTCGGGACCAGCGCCCGAGGCTTGCCATCTGCATGGTGCTCATGAGGCGAAACCTCCACCAGCTCACCGGGATGGTGGACTTTGCCCAAGATATTGGTGTCGACCGGCTGGAGGTGGCCCACCTGACCGCCTTCAACGACGAGATGGAGGCCGAGTCCTGCCGAAACGCACCCGAGGAGACGGATGCCGCGCTGAGCGCTGCCCGCGCTCACGCCGATCGCTTGGGCTTTCGCACCCACCTCCCCCCTCTGATGAACGGGACGCATCTCGAGCCCGCACTCTCGGCCAAGATTCGCTTGGCCGCGAAGGAGGTTCGGGAGCTCAGCCCAAGTCGGCTCATCCGACTGCGCCACACTCTGCAGAAGAAGCGAAGGGCTTCAAGCTGGTCAAAAAAGGCCGGCGGCTCCGTTCCCTGTCAGTTTCTCAACGACGGAGTCTTTGTGACGCTTGAGGGCGATGTCGCGCCCTGTCCAATGCCTGGCCGCCCCATCGCGGGCAACCTGCTCAAAACCCGCTTTGCTGAGATCTGGAACGGCGAGGTGCTGAGCAAGATGCGTCGGGGGCTGATCGAGGATCGTCCCCTGGAGTGCTGTGCCCACTGCAGCCAGAACCTCGCCCGCTTTGTGCCCTCTGACGAGCGCACCATTCGTCCCTGAGGTTTAGACCAGGTCGGCGAACTTCTTTCGGTGGTGCACAAAAACCGAGTAGCCAATCACCAGGCTCGATCCCGCATACATCACTGCAAAGAGAATCTGACGGATGGCCGGCATCCGCGCATTCAGCATGATCTCCTGGTAGATGCCCACAAAGTGCGCCATGGGATTGAGCTGGAGCAGGATCTGAAACTCCTGCGGGTAGGCGTGCGGTGGATAGAAGATCGGCGTGATGAACATCCAGGCCAGAAAGAGTGCATTGACCCAGTGACCGGTGTCTCGAAAATACACGTGAGCTGTGGCCAAGAAGAACGAGAGTCCCAGTACAAAAACGGCCTGGATGGCAACAAAGATCGGAAGTGTGACCACGAGCGGGGAGAGGCCTGTTCCCGCACCTGTGCCCAAGAAAATGATGGCCAGCGCGAGAACCCCAAAGCGAATGTACTGGTTGACGATGGCCGAGAACACCACACTCGCTGGCAGCACGGCTGCGGGAAAGTTGACCTTCTTGATGAGCTGAGCGTTCTCCCGAATCGACCAGGTTGCGCGCTGACAGCCCTCGGCGAGTGCAAACCACCCCACCATGCCGCAGAAGAGAAAGAGTGAATAGTGCACCGTGCCGCCGCGCTCCGAGAACTTCACGCCCATCAACACATGGAAAACGAAGGTGTAGGTCATCAGCTCGACAAGCGGGTTGATCACCGCCCAGAAGAAGCCGATCGAGCTTCCCATGTAGCGATAGCGGAGGTCATTGACCGTCAGTGTGGTCAGGAGAGCACGGTGGGTCCACAGCTTCTTGAGCTCAGAGAACAGCGGTTCCCGAGCCGCGACAGCGACCTCGGGCCCCTCTGGCACAGGAGCTTGAACTTGGGGTTGCACTGCTGGAAGAATAGCAGGCTCTCCTTAGCGACCGAAAGTCCAGGACAGTCCAAGCCCGGCAGAAATTACAGAAGACTCGTAGATCCCATTGCCCACTACGGGGCTGTCTTCCTCCAGTTCACCGCTGATGGCATTCACCATGATCGCTGTGGTCTCACTGTCGGTGACCTCGACGGTCTCAAAGAAGAGCTGGCCAAAGCTGGCATCCAAGGACACCCGATCGCTGAGGGCGACGACAACGCCGGTTCCGTAGCCCACCTTGTCCATGTCCACCTGTCCCAAGCCCAAGGAGGAGGTGGGAACCGCACTTGTCTCATAGAGTCCGCCCGCACGGAGGGTCCACATGTCGTTGAGCACATAGTGCCCACCGAGGCGCACCGACCAAGAATCCTTGAAGCCCGCCGGAAGAGCGACATCCGCCTCGATCTCCACCGGGGAGATGGTGGTGTCCACCAAGAAGTTGACATCCCGAACCTCGAGCGCTTCGTTCACATGCCAGCCCTCCCACACAAAGCTGGCCTCAATCTCGAGGGCATCGATGGGGCGAACCAAGAAACCCGCCTTCAACGAAGCCGGCAGGTTCACCGTCAGAAGGACCTCATCGTCTTTGGCGGTTGGCTCCAGGATGATCTCCTTGCTGGGATCTTCTGAGGAGTACAGGAAGTGATTGGAAAAATCCGCCTCAATGGTGCCGGTAGCCTCATAGGTCGTGGCCGGCCGGTAAGAGAACCCAAAGGCCCACTTGCCGCTCGGCGGCTCAATCAGAAGCCCTGCATTCGCGGAGAGGGTGAAGGAATCCTGAGCCTCCACGGCAAAGCCCACGTCCCCAGCCGGGTCACCCAGATCACCGAGATCGAAACCCGACAGCGGGAGGAACATGTGGACATCCAGATCCTGTTTGACGCGGAGGAAATTGCCCGTGAGACCGACGCCCAAGGTCACCCACTCGTGGAGCTCATGTGCGACGGCTGGCCCGAAGGCAAACTGGATCAACTCGCTGCTCACCAGGTTGTAGCGTTGAGGTCCTGCGTCGTCATACGAGTGAATGGGATGCGCGAAGGGAGGATAGAGTCCCATCGCGAAGGTTGTCTTCTCCATTCCAAAATCACTGGCGACAGCGAAGGTCGGGATTGCGATCGGAGCGGCCGTATTTTCAACAGGGTCGTAGCTCACCACATTGGTGTTGCCTTCATCGTCCACAACCGTGTCCGAGGCACGGGTATAGCGGACGTAATGATCCAGTCCGATCAGATCCAAATCGAAGCGATTGCCCGAGATTCGACGCAAAGCGGCTGGGTTGTACCAGAGGGCACTGAGGTCGTTGGAGCCGGCCACATTGGCTCCACCTCGCCCGAGCGCACTCACTCCAGCATCCGGGTAGAAATAGCCTGACGCATGGCCAGTCGAAAGGGTCGCAAACAGAAGGGTCAGCACAGGGAGGCTCCAGTGTGATTAGTCAAACTTTTCGTCGTACATCGAGTCGATCAGATGCTCGTAGGTCTTCTGAACCACGCGGCGTTTCACCTTCAGAGTTGGGGTCATCTCCCCATCCTCGACCGTGAAGTCTCGTGGGAGAATCCGGAACTTCTTCACGCTCTCGTAAGAAGCCAGTCCCTGATTGACCTCATCCACATAGGACTGCACCTTGGCCAACACCGCCTTGTGATCGACGCAGTCCGCCATCTCCGGAAGCTCGGTCTCGAGCACCTTGGCCATTTCCTCGAGGTCCAGGGTCACGAGGGCGGAGAGGAACTTTCGTTTGTCACCCACCACAACGACCTGAGAGATTCCTGCAAAGGGCTTGATCTGATTCTCAATGTTTTGCGGGGCCACGTTCTTGCCGCCAGCGGTGACCAGGATGTCTTTCTTGCGATCGGTGATGCGCAGATAGCCCTCGTCATCGAAGTCTCCGATGTCGCCGGTATGAAGCCAACCGTCGACCACTGTCGCCGCTGTAGCGGCCTCGTCTTTGAAGTAGCCCAGGAACACATTGTCACCCCGGACGAGAATCTCTCCGTCCTCGGCGATACGGACCTCGATGCCCCCCAAAATGGGACCTACGGTACCAAACTTCATCCGATGAGCAGGGTTGAGGTTGCTCACGCCCACACACTCCGTCTGTCCATAGGCCTCTTGAATGCGCAGGCCGATGCTCGCGAAAAAAGTGCCCACCGTCGCGGAGAGAGGGGCCGCTCCAGAGAGAAGTGTCTGACAGTGGGTCATTCCCAAACGGTCTCGAATCTTCGAGAACACCAGGCGATCCGCCACCGCGCGCTTCGCACTCAGAACCGGCCCAACTTCTCCACCGCGGTTTTCGATTTCAAAGCAGGCAGTTCCGACGTCCATCGACCAATCGAAGATGCGACGCCGAAGAGGAGAGGCATCTTGGAGTCCGGATTGGATGTTGGCGTAGATCTTTTCCCACAAACGCGGCACACAGAGCAGTGCTGTGGCGTTGACCTCCCCCACGTCCCGAAGAATCGTCTCCATGCTCTCGGCATAGTTGACCGTCGTTCCTGCAGTCACTGCCACAAGCTCTCCTTGGAGGCGCTCTGCCACATGAGAAAGTGGAAGGAAAGACAAGGTCGAACTCTCGTCATCCAGACCTAAGGTGTCCAGAATGGCGTCTGCCTCAAAGACCAGATTCTTGTGGGAGAGCATGGCCCCTTTGGGCGGTCCCGTGGTTCCGCTCGTATAGATGATGGTCGCCATCTTCCCAGGCTCGATGCCTCCATTTTCGAGGCCGGCCTCGATGGATTCCGCGTCACCCGAGCGGCCCCGAGCCATCAGGTCATCAAAGGTGAGGACTCGCTCGCCTTCCACCTCGTTCTCGTCATTGTTCAACAAGACCGCGAACTGAAGCGACGGACACGCGTCCCAAACCTGCTTCACCTTCCTCAGTTGCTCCGAATTGGCCACCAGAACGGCTTTCGCCTCTGCGTGCTGGATCAGGTACTCCACCTGACTTGGAATGCTGTTGGGATAGGCCGGAACACTGGCAGCCCCCGAGGCCAGAATGCCCAGGTCACCGATCACCCAGTTGGGCTGGTTGTGGGAGAGGATGCACACCCGATCCTCCGCTTGGATTCCCAGGCTTCGCAACCCTGCGGCTGTGTCCAAGACTCGGGTCCTGTACTCCTCCCACGAGATTTCATTCCACTTGCCAGACTCGCGATAGCGCAGGGCTGGGGCGCTCCCCAAATGGTCGGCCTGAGCCCAGAGTCGGTGGACGATTGTCGGCTGTTTTCGAATGGTTTCTGCTTCCACAGTGACTCCGTCTCCCCCGGCTGAAACCTATCCCTCCCGCAGGATCCCGTCGATCGCTGCAATCTGCCGCAGCAGGGCTGGGACCTCATCGAGGGGAAGCGCTGTTGCACTGTCGGAAAGGGCTTCCTTCGGTGAAGGGTGGGTCTCGAAAAAGACCGCATCCACGCCGGATGCCACGGCTGCTCGAGCAAGACGAGGGGCAGCCGCCCGATCTCCACCGGTGCCATGAGCCGCTGCACCGGGAAGCTGAACGGAATGCGTGGCGTCGAAGCACACCGGGACACCGAGGGAGCGCATGTGCTCCAGACCCGCCATGTCCACGACGAGGCGGTTGTAGCCAAAACTTGTCCCTCGCTCGGTCAGCAGCACCTGCTTGCACCCGGCATGATTCAGCTTCTCCACAACGTGCCGCATGTCCCAGGGGGCCATAAACTGACCCTTCTTGACATTGACCGGCCGACCCGTGGCTGCGCATGCGACAAGCAAGTCCGTCTGCCGACAGAGAAATGCGGGCACCTGCAGCAAATCCACCACCTCTGCCACCGCTTCAGCCTGAGCCACGGTGTGAACGTCGGTGGTGAGGGGAATCGACAACTCAGCGCCCACACGTTCAAGGATCGCCAAACCCTCCTCGAGTCCTGGCCCCCGAAAAGAGTTCACAGAGCTCCGATTGGCCTTGTCAAAACTCGCCTTCAACACCAAGGGCAATCCCGCCTGAGAGCAGGCCTTTGCGAGCGCTTCTGCAGTCTCCCGGAGCAACTCTTCGGACTCGATCACGCAGAGCCCAGCGAGGATCACCGGAGGCCCCCCTCCACCAATCTGGTGGTCCCCAACCTGCACGAAATGCTCAAACTTCATCGAAAATTGGCCTCATTGGCACTAAGCTTCCTCCCTGACTACCCGATCTCCGGGATAAGATCATCCCTCACCTCCCCTCAGGCGCCCTGTGACCCAACGCACTCAAATCGCATCTTTGCGTCTCTTCGGACCACTGACTGACGCGCTCGTGGTGGCAGCGACCTACCTGGGAGCCATGAGCCTTCGGAGTGCATTTCGGCTCTGGTGGCCCTACGACCTGATCCCCGGGGAGACCGAGGTTCTCAACCCGCTGGCCTCGGAGCTCCACATGGATCTCCTCATTCTCGTGGTGCCGGTTTGGGTCTTTTTTCTCAACCAGCAGCGCACCTACGATCTGCCCCGACAGAACCGAACGGACCTTTTGTTCATCAAGATCATTCGCGCCGTGGTGTTGGCCACCACCGCGCTGTTGGCGCTGTTTTTCGTTCTCGGACTCTCGGATGGCATCTCGAGATCCTTGATCATTGCTTTCGCTGCGCTCTCCTGCATCACCATCTTTGTGACCCGTCGCCTCATGATCACAGCAATCCGCCGAATACGGCGAAAGGGACTCGATGCACACAACATTGTGGTGATCGGCAGCCCGACCGAGGCCCGCCCATTCATCGCGCGGCTGGAAGAGCACGAAGACTGGGGCTTTCGCGTCATGGGCGTGGTCTTGCCAGACAACGAGGAAGAGTCCAGCCCCATCCCATCAAGCGTCAAAGTTCCCTGTTTGGGCCGTCTCAAAGACATCAATCAGATTCTTGAGAAGCATCCCGTCCACCAGGTCTTTCTGACGGGCCGCGCTTGGGACAAAGAGAACCTCTACCAAATTGCGGACTCCTGCGAGGAACTCGGAGTGGAGTTCTCCATGGACGCCAATTTTCTGGGCCTTCGGGTGGCGAAGGCAGAGCTCAATGACATCGAGGGATGGAGTGTCCTTTCTTTCACATCGACCCCGACCTCGGCCGAGGCCATGGTCATCAAGCGGGTCATGGACATCGTGGGCTCCGGGATTGGATTGGTACTCCTCAGTCCACTCCTGCTTCTGACAGCCCTCGCCATCAAGATCGAGGATCCCAAGGGAGGCATCTTTTTCGGTCAAGAGCGCTCCGGCCTCTACGGAAGGCCGTTCAAAATGTGGAAATTTCGCTCGATGGTCTCGAATGCCGAGGAGCTCAAATCCCAGCTTGAAACCCAGAACGAAATGGATGGTCCCGTTTTCAAAATCAAGCAAGACCCTCGCATTACTCGTGTGGGTCGCCTGATTCGAAAGACCTCTATTGATGAGCTGCCCCAACTCTGGAATGTCTTTGTGGGCAACATGAGCCTGGTGGGCCCGCGCCCCCCGATTCCCAAAGAAGTTGAACAGTACGAGCGCTGGCAGATGCGCAGATTGTCCATGCGCCCCGGCATCACCTGCATCTGGCAGGTTTCAGGACGAAACAACATCGACTTCGAGACCTGGATGAAGCTCGACCTCCAGTACATTGACAACTGGACACTTTTTCTCGATATCAAGCTTCTCCTCAAGACAGTTCCCGTGGTGCTCCTTCGTCAGGGCGCCAGCTGACTCCCCCGGTTTGGTAAGCTGAACACCATGCAAGTATGGAATCCTGGCAGCCCCGAAGAACTCGCGGCCTTCGCTGAAAATCAGAAACGACTTCCCGGTCTTTACAAGAGGGTGACCCAGGACAAACGAAGGCCCCACTGCGTGGTGGTCATCCCCAGCTTGTCGCTTGATCCTGCCGAGCTCATGAAGGTCAGCGGAGCCCACCACTATGAGGAGCGACTGCTCTACAACCTCATGCTGCTGAGACGACCGGCAACACGCATGGTGTTTGTGACCAGCCAGCCCATTGCCCCCGCAATCATCGACTACTACCTGCACCTGCTGTCCGGTGTTCCGAGTGCCCATGCCCGACGGCGGCTGACCCTCCTCTCCGTACACGACGCGAACCCCACCAAAAGCCTCTCTCAGAAGCTTTTGGGGCGCCCTCGCCTTCTCCAGAGAATTCGAGAGGCAATGGGGCAGCCGGAAGAAGCCCACATGGTGTGTTTCAACTCCACCCCATGGGAACGCAGCGTCGCAGTTCGACTTGGAATTCCACTCTACGCCAACGACCCCGCGCTCAGCGATCTCGGTACCAAAAGTGGCTGCCGAGAGGCCTTTCGTGAAGCTGGAGTCGACTTTCCGGATGGCTTCGAACGGCTCCACCAAGAGTCTGAGATCGTCGAAGCCTTGGTGGAGCTGAAGTCACGCCAACCCGATCTGAAGCGCGCGGTCGTGAAACTCAATGAGGGCTTCTCAGGCGAGGGAAATGCGTTGTTTTTCTTCAAGGGCGCTCCCGAGGGCGGGGGGCTGTCGAGCTGGGTGCGCGATCAACTTCCTCACCTGCAGTTCACTGCCAAAACGGAGAACTGGGAGAGCTTCAGTTCCAAGTTTCGCGACATGGGCGGCGTTGTGGAATGCTTCGTGGAGGGAGAAATCAAGCATTCACCCTCCGCCCAATGCCGTGTGAACGCCTTGGGGGAGCCGATGTCCATCTCCACCCATGACCAGGTCCTCGGAGGACCCGGGGGTCAGGTCTTTGAGGGATGTACTTTTCCGGCACTCGACGACTACCGCATGGAGGTCCAAACCGCTGGACTCAAGGTGGCTCGCGTCCTTGCGAGACGTGGGGTCATGGGGAGGTTTGCAACGGACTTTGTCTCGGTCCAGGAGAACGGTGCCTGGAAGCACTACGCCATTGAGGTGAATGTCCGAAAAGGCGGAACAACCCATCCCTTCCTCACCTTGAAGTTCCTGACGGACGGAACCTACGACCCCCACACGGGGATCTTCCACACACCGGCAGGCATCCCCAAAACTTATTTCGCCTCTGACACCCTCCAGTCAGACGCCTACCGTGGCCTCACGCCCGACGATCTCATCGACATCGCGGTCTACCATGGTCTTCATTTTCACGCCGCCGCCGAGCGAGGCGTGGTGTTTCATCTCATGGGCGCTCTTTCCGAGTTCGGAAAACTCGGTATTGTGTGCATCGGAGACAACCACCAGCAGGCCAAGTTCTTGTACCGAAAGACCGTCGGTGTGCTGGACCAAGAAACCTCGGACGACTCCACAAACTGGCATTGTGGACGTCCCCGATAAAGTGAGCCTTCAATGCGACTTCTCTCCCTGACATCACTCGCCCTCCTCCTTGCTTGTGGAGGCACCACTGACGGCACCGCCGACGGCACCAAGGACGCAACGAGTGACAGCGGCAGCACGAGCGACACCGGAACCCCCAGCGATACCGGCACCGGGATTGAAGACGACAAGGATGGGGACGGTTTCAGCGCTGACGAAGACTGCAATGACGAGGATGCCAGCGTGTACCCGGGAGCTGAAGAGCTCTGCGATGAGGTGGACAACAACTGCGATGAGGTCGTCGACGAGGGCTTTGACAACGACGCTGACGGCTACTGGAGCGCTGCTGAGTGTGCCTTTGGAGACGACTGCGATGACAACGATGCGACCGCCAATCCAGCGGGAACCGAGGTGCCCTATGACGGCATCGATCAAGATTGCATCGACGGCGATCTCGCGGATGTCGATGGAGACGGCTACGACGCCCAAGAAGCCGGTGGGGAGGACTGCAACGATGAGGACTCGGCCATCAATCCCGATGCGACCGACGTTCCCAAAAACGACATCGACGAAGACTGCAGTGGCTCCGACAACTACGACGGCGACATGGACGGCTACGATGATGAGGCCTTTGGAGGAGACGACTGCGATGACGACGACGCTTCAATCAATCCCGATGCTGTGGATTGGATGAACGATGGCGTCGACTCCAACTGCGATGGTCCAGATGGCGATGAGGTCAGTCTGGACGATGTGTCTCACCTCATCGAGGGAACCCTAGATACGAACGGCATTCCCGACTACGCAGGCTACAACGTGGCACTCTGCGATCTGGATGCCGATGGCCTCGGAGACGTGGTTGTCAACGCTCCATTTTCAAACCAATACCAAGGAAAAACAGCCATCTTCTATGGCTCGGGAAGCAGCAACTGGACCCCCACCCTGAGCCTCACAGACGCGGACACTCTGATTGAGGGAGCTGTGGGTGATTGTGTGGGCTGGAGTGCCGCCTGCGGTGATTTTGATGGGGATGGCTACGATGATCTCAGCGTCACCACCGGCGAGATCTTCTACTACCCGACCCAAGGAGGCTACGAGGCCGAGCTCAAGGTCCTCGTCTACCATGGAACCGGGGGCACGCTGGGGGGAAGCCTCGGTGAGATCGATGCAGATGTCGTTGTCAACGCAGCACTTGGCGTTCCCAATGATGCCGTGGTGTTCAGCTTTGAGACCCGTTTTCAGGACATCAACGGCGACGGTGCTGCGGAGATTCTCGGCATCTACGGCAGCGAGGTTGCCGAACGATTCAATGGCGAGCAGCGGGCTTTGGCGATCCCGGGAGGAAGCTACAGCGGGGAGCTGGACCTGGAGGACTTCGATCTCTATGGATTTGAGCCGCCTCAGGCCCATACCCTCACCGACATTCAGGTGGTCGATGACCTGACAGGAGACGGCTTCCCCGAATTCTTCTTCGGGGCTCCGCTTGCAGCGACCTTCCCCCCCGACGACATCAACAGCCTTGAGGGGCTCGTTTACGTCATTTCCCCAACGAGCTGGCCCACCACTCCCTCATCGGACAACTCCATCCGAGACCTCGCCAATCTGGTCATCGTTGGGGACAGCGAGAGCAGCTACTTCGGCCTCAACAGCGCATTCGCCGACTTTGATGGGGACGGCTCCCTCGATTGGGTGACCTCCGCCATTGGCGACAGCACCTACGAGGAGTTCAACGGCGCCGTGGCCTTCTTCAGCGACATCGGAAGCACGCTGCAAAGTGCCAGCGGCAAACAGACTGCAAGCAGCCTCGCCAGCGGCATGCTCTATGGTGACGACCCCTCCGGCCAGCTCGGAAACACCCTTCTTGCTGTCGGTGACATGAACGGCAACGCCACTGAAGATGTACTGGTTGCAGAGCCCTTTGGCGGACTGAGCGGCTCCGGCTTTCTCTGGCTCGTTGACGGCAGTGACCTCGGCAGCAACAGCGAGGTCTCCGATGTCGCCATCTACGCATGGACCCCTGGAACCAGCTCGGAGGCGCCCAGTGGAAACAGTGCAGCGACAGGCCATGACATCGACGGAGACGGACGGAACGACCTCGTGCTCGGTAGCTTCAATTGGGACGGTGGTGCGGGTCGGGCAGAGATCATCCTCACCAGCGACCTCTGAGCGGTTCTTCCTTCACTTCCCAAAGCGCGGAATTGGGAGCCGGGTGACGTCTCCGGCGACCTCCACCTCGAGCCACTCCTCGGCCTCCACTCCAACGTACCGGCCATCTTCCACGATCGGCTCTCCGTTCGCGTCGGTCATCAAGACGAGATCCCCTTCGAGTCGCTGGAGGTCGACCTCATCGTGCACAGACTGAAGCTGGATGTTGCGTGAGAAGATGAACTTCGACCCCACCAAATCCCCATCACGGACACCCTTCAGCCCTTTTCCTGAAAACTCGAACTGAAGCTCCTTCGCGATGTTCAGGGTGTAAGAACTCGTCTCGTGGAGGTAGGGAGGGTTGTCTTCATCGTGCAGAAAGGGATCGGCGTTCCCCGAATCCTTGAGAAGCCACACCTCTTGGGCCTCTTGCTTGATTCTCAGGTCATCCTTGAACTGGACGGTCAGGAGGCCGTCTCCAATCACAATCGCCTCCACCTCTTCAATCGGCACGAAATCAGGGAGAAGAAACCCTGCCAACTCCACGGCATCCTTCAAGGCCTCCGCGGAAATGGTCCGAACATGACCGTCTGCAAAATGGCCCAAGATCTCCTGAAAACGGGGTGCCTCCTGCTTCCATCGCTCCATGATGGCAATGAGGTCGCTGCCCTGCAGTTCACCATGAGGAAGCCCCTCCCAGCGGTTCTCCGGCTCAATCGGAAGCTCCTCAACCCCACGAATCATCGCCTCCAGAATATCGGGAAGTTCTTCGAGGCCCACCTCGGGACTGCAGTACGACTCCGCGTCGGCTGCCGCAGCCCCTGCCAAGGCCATCCAGAACACGACAGCCGTCACAGCCTCCTCCTCAATTTTGCAGCAGCCCCATCCCCGTTCATGCGATCACTCACTCCTCAAGCTCGCAGCTTTGCTCTCTAAAATTCCAGCGGCCTGGGCTATTTTTTCAGCGAGCGACTGCGCCGAATCTTCACGAATCCTGCGGTTGGTGATCGATTTCATCAGGTGGCCAAAGGCCAACTCCAACTCCAAAGCAACTCGTGCACCGAGATGCAGGCGAATGGCCTTCTCCAGCTCGGGCTCAAAGGAACCCGTGTAGACGGCGTGGATGAACTCTCGGATGTCTTGTTTCTCTTTGTCTCCGGACTCGGCCATGGCCACAGCTTCCTCGAGTCCAGCTCGGATGGTCAAGGCGCGCTGCTCCCACATCCCGGGCGAGAACGCCTCGAGCCCGATTGCATCCTCGGCCCGCTCGCCCTCACCCGGGCCTCCGCATGCGGCAATGAGCAGCAGAAACCACACCGCAACAGTCTACCCCTTTTCAAAATGCCCCTCGTGCATACGTTCTTTCCGTTGGCCCTCAAAAGGCACAGCTTGGAAGCAACATGGCATTTGAAAAATTCACTGTGAAGGCTGTTGAAGCCATCGCGGATGCTCAGCGTCTCGCCGCGCGCGAGGGCAATCCTGACATCCGACCCGCCCACCTTCTGCTCTGTCTCTTGCAGCAAGAAAACGGTGTGGTTCCCAATATTTTGAGGAAGATTGGGGCAGACCCCGGCCTCATGAGCCAGCAAACTCGCAAGATCATCGAGGGCTTCTCACGCGTCTCGGGAGGGGGAAAACTCAACCTCTCCAAGTCCATGGACAACGTGGTGTCCATCGCTCAGAAGGAAAGCCGTCGCCGCAAGGACACGCATGTTCCGACCGAGATGCTTCTTCTGGGCATCGAGGGTGCCAAGGACAAAGCCCGTCAACTTCTCCACGACCACGGTGTCACCTCCGACCGTCTGTCCTCAGCGGTCGATGCCATTCGCGGAGGACGCTCTGTCAGCGGGGAAAACTCGGAGGACAACTACGAATCCCTCGAGAAATACACCCAAGATCTCACAAAAGAGGCCCAGAGTGGAAAGCTCGACCCGGTCATTGGACGAGATGAAGAAATACGTCGCTCGCTTCAGGTCCTCTCTCGACGCACCAAGAACAACCCCGTGCTCATGGGCGAGCCAGGGGTGGGCAAGACGGCCATCGTCGAGGGAATCGCACTCCGCATTGCTCAAGGCGATGTTCCGGAGTCACTTGCTGACAAGCGCGTGCTTTCCTTGGACCTCGCCGGCCTCCTCGCTGGCGCGAAATTTCGAGGAGAATTCGAGGAGCGCCTCAAGAGCGTCCTCTCGGAGATCGAGTCGTCCAACGGAGAGATCATCCTCTTCATCGACGAACTTCACACCATGGTCGGTGCCGGCAAGACCGACGGCAGCCCCATGGATGCAGGCAACATGCTCAAACCGGCCTTGGCGAGAGGCGGTCTCCGCTGCATTGGTGCCACCACACTCGACGAGTACCGAAAACACATCGAAAAAGACAAAGCTCTCGAGAGACGCTTCCAGCCTGTTCTCGTCGAGGAACCGAGCGTTGAGGACACGGTATCCATTCTCCGAGGAATCAAAGAGAAATACGAAGTCCACCATGGCACAAAGATTCTCGATGAGGCCATCGTGGCCGCGGCGACCCTCTCCCACCGCTACATCTCCGATCGAAAGCTTCCAGACAAAGCAATCGACTTGATCGACGAGGCCGCAAGCCGACTCCGGATGGAAATCGAATCGCTTCCTCTTCCTATCGACACCCTTCAACGCCGAATTTCTGCCATGAAGGTGGAGCTGGCCGCCCTGAATCGCGAAACCGATAAGGTGACGCAGGAGCGCGCGGAGGAACGCCGACGGGAAATCGCTGTACTCGAGGAAGAGAGTGCGGAGTTGATGGCACGCTGGACCGCTGAAAAAGAACTCATCGAGAACACTCGTGGGCTCCAAGAGAAAATCGAGGCGCTTCGCTTTCAGTCGGAAAGTGCCCAGCGAGCAGGGGACTATGACACGGCGAGCAAGCTTCAGTTCGGAACCATTCCCGAGGCCGAAAAGGAACTTGATGCCGTACAAAAGCTGCTCGCCGATTCACAGAAGAACGGCGCAATTCTTCGGGAGCAGATCACGGAACAAGACATTGCCGAGGTGGTGGCCAAGTGGACTGGAATTCCTGTCTCCAAGCTCCAGGAGTCGGAGCAACAAAAGCTGATTCGAATGGAGGACGTGCTCCATGATCGCGTGATCGGACAAGACAAAGCGGTGGTGGCGGTATCCGATGCCGTCCGCCGGTCCCGGGCCGGCCTGCAAGACCCAAATCGGCCAATTGGCTCCTTCCTCTTTCTCGGACCCACCGGTGTCGGCAAGACGGAACTCGCCAAGGCTCTCGCGGAGTTTCTTTTCGATGATGAGAGTGCGATGATCCGCATCGACATGTCGGAGTACATGGAGAAACACGCCGTGGCTCGACTCATCGGAGCGCCTCCGGGCTACGTCGGCTACGACGAGGGAGGACAACTCACGGAGGCTGTTCGCCGAAAGCCGTATTCAGTGGTCCTCCTCGACGAAATTGAGAAGGCGCACCCGGAGGTCTTCAACACGCTGCTCCAAGTGCTCGACGATGGACGCCTCACGGACACCAAGGGCCGAACAGTCGACATGCGCAACGTGGTGATGATCATGACCTCCAACGTGGGTTCGCGGCATCTGCTGAACGCTGGTGAGCATCGCGAGGAGGCCGAGAGGAAGGTTCTGGCCGAACTCCATGCCTCCTTTCGTCCCGAGTTCCTGAATCGCATCGATGATCGCATCCTCTTCTCGCCGCTGACCCGGGACAACATGAACCCCATCCTCGAGATCCAGCTCGAGCGGGTTCGAAAGCTGCTCAAGGGACGCCAGCTGGAACTCAAACTGACCGATGCGGCCAAGGAAGCCATCTGCGAGGCCGGCTTTGACCCCGATTTCGGCGCACGACCCCTCAAGCGAGCCATACAGCAGTACCTGCTCAATCCGATGGCCAAACAGATCGTCAGCGGTGACTACGCCCCAGGCGATACCGTTCGCGTGGATTTCGACGGTGAGCACATCGCCTTCGAACACGTTCCGGGATCAGCGAACTGAGTCCAATTCCTCGGAATCGATCCAGATGCGAAGCGCCTTGTGATCTGCTTTTGGAAGCCGGAACTGCTGAATTCCAGTGATCGCCACAGCCCCAGCAAAGGCATGGTCGAGTCGAAAGACGGGCAGGTTGGGCCAGCCACCACCCGCAGGCCACGTGCTGGCATAGACACCCCGGTGGTATTGCGGGTCCCAGAGGCCTTCCTCCAGAAAGGCACGAGTCGTCCAGCTTCCCTGGGTGGCATTAAAATCTCCCGCAGCAAGCACCGCATCACCCTGCCGGCAGGGTCCGACATCGGCTGCCACCCGCCCGTCCTCGATGCGTTGAACCACCCAGTCCACATACGGTTTGCGACCTGTGGCACAGATCGGTACCGGAGGGGGCACGTGGATCCCGATCAAGCAGATGGCCTCCTCGATGCGCAGAAAACCGACAGGCATGCTGCAGCTCTCCGCTCCGATCAGAGGAGAGACCCAAGCCTGACACCGCAGCCCCTCTCGACAGAAAAACGCCATTCCATGAGAAGCCTTCTTGAGCCCCTGCTGGTAGTTGTCGCCAACCCGATGCATGCCCGCAATCCGTTCTCCTCTTCGTTCAATCGTGAGCACCACATCGGCTCTCTCCCGAGCCAGCGCAGCCTCCAGTTCCTCCGCGGAATCGGTGTAGGCTTGCACATTCGCGGAAATCACGAGCAGGCCCTCGCCGCGGCCCGCAAATGGCCAGCCCAGCAGCAAAAGGGAAAACACGAACAGTCCTGCTCCCGCCTTCCACTGCCGATGGATGCCGGCCAACCACAGGCCGCTGAAAACCCAGATCAGCATCGACCAACGAGGGCTCGACAACAAGACGGCCTCAACCACCGCGGCCACCACGACCTCATCCGGGAGCAGAACCACCAAAATCGGTCCCAAAAGCACAAAAAACAGGGGTAAAAGCAAGAGCAAGCTCAGGGCTCGGTGTTTCTTGGACCAACCCAGGAGACGGCTCACTTGATGACCACCGTCTCAACCCCCTCTCCACGAACCAACCGGGCTACTTTTTCGCACTCGGAACCGAAGAGCAGACGCGAAATGAAGGGACGATCCGCACGCGTCAGGTAGATGACATCGTACCCCTGGGCTGCAGCGGCCTCATGCACCCGCTGTGCATAATCCCCTTCGATTTCCGTCACCTTCACCTCAAAGCCCTCCTGACGTGCCGTGTCCGCTGCGTCACCAATCCGTTTTCGAGCCATTCGGTGCTGCTCTTGGGCCAGCGTATCGAGTACCTCCGACTGTGGACCCATACCCAGAAAAGCGTCTTCCCCGACCGAACGCACCACCTCATCAAGCTTCTTGGTCTCGAGGACATAGAGAAGCTCAAAAGACACACCCACACCCTTTTGCTTGAGCCCCTGCGCTTCCTCGATGGCCTGGGCCATGAGGTCCCGGTGGTAGCGCGTCGTGGAAAAGGCAATCAAAATGCGTTTCATGGAATCCCCTGCACAGCAAAGGGTGAGAGCCCCAACAGGGGCCAGAGGAGACAGGCAACCATCACCACCACGGGGATGGCGATGAGGCTCATGACGGTTCCGAACCCAACCCCCTCTCGGGTTCCGATGTAGCCAGTGCCATAGGCCAGGGCCATGGCGGGCGTGGACACGGGAAGTGCGAAAGAGAGACCCGTGGAAACCGCCATCAAGACCGTCACCGCCTTGAGATCCAATCCAAGATCAGGACAAGCGATCAAAATCACCGGCAGCAACAGTGCGATCACAGCAGCGTTCGCGACAAAGGTTGTGAAGAAGACCCCCATTGCAACAATCAACGACAGCGAAATCACCGCAGACGTACCGGGTCCGGGCAACAGGTGAGACCCAACCCACTCCATGGCCCCGCTCTCCGCGAGACCCGCACCGATCGCGATCGCACCCCCATAGAGGAGAACAATGCCCCAATTCACGTAGCGCTCGGCAGTCTCCCACTTCAGGACCCCCAGGCCAAAGAGTGCCGCTGAGAACACGAGTGCCACTGTACCAAGCCCGTAGTCCCCGCCAAAAAGAATCAATGAGGGGACCAAAGCGATCACGACGACGATGGTCCTGAGCTCCTGCAGAGAGAGGGACCCAAGCTCACCGACCTGCTCATTGAGTCGCTGAAGAGCCGGCTGCATGTCGATTCCCTCCGGAGGCAGCCAAAACCGGAGCATTCCGTAGGTTAAAATCAGAAGCAGAAGCACGATTCCCGAGGTCGCCGCAGTGAATTCCAGAACACCGATCGACTGATTGTGTACCAAGCCCTCACCAAGCTGCGCATCGTAAACTTGGAGCGCCAATGCGGCACGCGCAGAGGCAAAGAGGGTCAAGTTTGATCCGATGATGCTGCCCCAAGCGAGCGACAAGATCAGGCGACGTGCTGTCCGAGACCGCGGTCTGAGATCCAAGGCACGCACGAGTCCGAGCACAATTGGCAGCATCAGGGCTGCGACAGCGTGCGAAACCACCACAAAACAGAGCAGTGCAGAGAGGGCGAGGACCGCTGCACAAAGGGTGTTCTCAGACCGCGCCAAGCCCCGCATCGCCCAAAGTGCCATCCTCGATGACAGCCCGCTGCGGAGCATGGCCGCAGCAATCAGGAAGACACCCACCACAAAGAACACAGCTTGATTGCCAAAGAAGGCAAAAGCCTCATTCGGAGTGAGTACGCCCATCAATGGAAGCAACGCCATGCCCAACAAAGAGGTCACCGGCAAAGCCACCGGGGTGAGCAGCCACCACACCATGCACAGAGCCAAAATCGCCAGACCATGCTGCCCCTGTGGTGTCAGTCCATCGGGACTGGGCATCCACACGATCCCAGCCGCTAAGGCGGGTCCCAGAATCAGTGCGACTTGTCGATGGCGCTGCAAGAAAAACCCCGATCAATGACCGACAGTATCAAATGCTCCCGGCAACCGGGGCCCTATCGGAGGAATTCCTGCAGGTCAATTCCCCGATTTCATGCCATCCTTGTGCTTGCGAAACTGCTCTCAGCATGACACTTAGGCGGCCCATGCGTTCTCTTCTCACAGTCTTCGGTCTTTTTTTCAGCATCACCTGCTTTGCGCAGGCCACCGGTGAAGTCGAAATCATTCTTCCAGAAGGCCAGTCCGGAACCGTTTATTTGGATGGGAGAGATACGGGTAAAGTCGCGCCGACGACCCTTGAAGGCATCACCGAAGGCACCCATCAACTGCAAGTGCGAGGAGACTGCACGATCGGCAGTACCGAGATTCTGGTGACCGAGGGGCAGCAAGAGCGCGTCGAGCTGAATCTGCAATCCATGGGGGGATTTGTTGAGGTTGAAGTCACCCCAGCAAATGCCAAGATCTTCTTGGATGACCGGCCGATTGGTACAGGTCCATCGATTGGGATGGAGATCGACTGTGGACGCCACGTCTTTGAGTTTCGAGCTCTCCATTACACCGCTGAGGAGCACACCATCGAAATCGGCATGGGCAATGTCGAGAGGTTGGTGGTTGACCTCGAGCAAGCCGGAACGGGCAAGATTTCGGTCTCGGTGAGCCCGGAAGGGGCGGATGTGTTCTTGGACGGCACACGCGTGGCGGGTGGGTCGACAACCCTCGAGGATGTGAAGGAGGGGTCCCATCTCATCGGCGCTCTGCTCGAGGGCTACGTCCCCATGGAGACCCGGGTGCAGGTTTCTTCTGGACAAACGTCGGAGGTCACCTTGGCACTCGAGCCTGAGGCAAAAGAGGCAGCCCCGGAGGAGGTGGCGACCGCTCCAGCTCCAGCAGACAATCCCCCCACCGAATCCGTCCCTGCAGAGACCCAAGAGACCGATGAGCGTGAGGCCTCAGCGGCGGTTGAATCCGTTGAATCTCCTGAGGCCGCTGAACCCCAGGTGCTCGAGCTTCCCCAAGCCGACACCGTCGCTGTTCTCAATGCCCAACGACG
This sequence comes from Myxococcota bacterium, assembly GCA_036021505.1. Classification (GTDB taxonomy): domain Bacteria; phylum Myxococcota_A; class UBA796; order UBA796; family CAJQPC01; genus JAYXVV01. The sequence goes on from JAYXVV010000137.1 coordinate 40,076, forward strand.
AGGCCGATTGAGCGCTGGTGGCTCCCTCGTCGGTGTTTCACTGGTCACGGGCTACCTGTCCTGGCGGCACTGGCAGGGCGTCACCATGGTGCGCTACGAAAATTACGTCGAGCGTTACCAAGACCCCACCTACTTCAGCGAGAAGGTCCAGCCCGCCCAGATGATGTCTCTTGGGCTCGGCCTCGTTTCAGGTGCTGCGCTTCTGGGTGGCTCCGGCCTTCTGTTTTACGGCGACAACGGAACGGGTTTTCAGTTCACGGGTTCCTTTTAGTCGAGGACCACCGGCCTGACTGAAGCTCTCCAATCCAACAGACCTGCAAAGACAGGGAGACACTCCCCCCCTGTCTCAATAGGTGGAGAGCAGGCGATCCGATTGACTCACCCGGCAGACTCATGGCCTTTGACTGTGTAGAAGACCCGGCTCTCATCGAGGGCTATCTCCGAGACGCTTCCAACCTCAAGGGACATGCATGTGCCCTTGTTCGACCTCGAAGTACCGAGGAGGTGGCAGAAGTCCTGCGACACTGCCAGGACCATGCTGTCCCCGTGACTGTCAGCGCTCAACGCACCTCGACCACCGGTGGACCCGTGCCCCATGGGGGATGGATTCTCTCCATGGAGCACCTCAACCAACTGCTCTGGGTGGAAGGAAATCGGGCACGCGTCCAAGGTGGTGCTCTCTTGGGCGCCATACAGGGAGAACTCGAGGAGCAAGGCTGGAGCTTTCCCCCGGACCCTACCTCCCGGCACGAATGCACCGTGGGGGCCGCCATTGCCTGCAATGCCTCCGGTGCGAGAAGCTACCGATTCGGGCCCACCCGAACATGGATTGAAGCGGTTCAAGTCGTGCTCCCCAGCGGCGAAATTCTGGAGGTCGGTCCCAACGATCCCATTCCCGAAGCCTGGCCGAGATGCACCTGGCGTCCGCCCTCCGTCAAAGCGGCTGCAGGCTACACCGACACCGGTCGTCTCCTGGACCTTTGGATCGGGCAAGAGGGAACCTTGGGCGTGATCACCGAGGCCACACTGCGCCTCACACCCTGTCCAGAGCACCAATTCTCCCTGCTGACCTTCTTCCCCCGTCTCCGAGACTGCCTGGACTTTGTCGAGACGCTTCGAGCACGCGGACCTGAGGACCCCGTCAGCCCCTCCTCGATCGAATTCTACGGCCCCAATGCAGTCTCCATGATTCGCGACGCTGTCGGCTCACTTCCCGAGGAGGCACGGTACGGCATCTGGTGCGAACAAGATGGACGCTTGGACGAGGAAGATGCCCGTTTGGACGCATGGTTCGAGGCCCTGGAATCCAGCAAGGCCCTGCTCGATTCCACCGTATTCGCGCAGGACAAAAGCTCTCGGGATCGCCTGGCTACGATGCGCCACGCCGTCCCCGCAGGCATCAACGAGCAGGTGGTCGCCAACGGAATGCCCAAGGTCGGTACCGACTGTTCGGTTCCCCATGAGCGACTTGAAGAGATGATCGCTGTCTACAAAGCCGTGAAGCTGGATCATGTCCTCTTTGGCCACATTGGGGACTCGCATCTCCACCTCAATCTTCTGCCCACGACTCCGGAGGAGCTGAGAGACGCCAAGGAACTCTACCGGGACATCTGTCGAAAAGCCGTCGAATTCGGGGGGTGTGTGTCGGCGGAACACGGGATCGGAAAGCTCAAAACGGCCCACTTCCGAGACATGGCAGGAAAAGAGGCCATTGCCCAGTTTCAACGCCTCAAGCGCCACGTTGATCCCCATTGGATTCTGGGAAGAGGGAACCTGTTTGAGGAAGATTCGGTCTAATCCCCCGAGGAAATCCCTCCTCGTTGTGTAAGATTCACAACCCCCTCCGCGTTTTCGACCCGGAGGTACAGCAGGTGCTTGTTGAAGACCCGTCCCCAAATTCATGCCTTCTCACCGAAAAGCCACGAGGAGGAACACCCGATTGTGGTGGGACTCCGTGCAGGCGATCCCAAGGCCCTCAGCACACTCTACGAGTGGTACGGAGAGATCCTGTACCGCACCACCATCCTGCCGCGACTGCCGATCCCCGAACTGGCAGAAGACTGTCTCGCACAGACCTTTGCTCGCGCCATGGAGCGAATCGCGCAGTTCAAGCCCCAGCGAAAGAGCATCTACTTCTGGATGCGACGCATCAGCATCAACTTGGCCATGGACGCCCACCGTCGTCATCAAGCCCAGCGGCGCGTCCACCAACGACTCAGCGAGGAGCAGAATGTCATCCCGCTGCACGGGCGCCTCCCCAATCCCGATCGCGCCAGCGAACTCTCGGAAGTTCGGGAGCTGATTGAGGAGGCCCTAAGCCAACTCAATCCTCGCTATGCACAAGCCTTGAGACTTCGGCTCTTAGACGACCGCGACCGCGCTGAATGCGCCGCGATAATGAACATCACAATCGGCAACTTTGACGTCCTCTTCCACCGCGCCGCGAAGGCCTTTCGAGACAAGTACCCTCCACGATGAACCAAGAAGAACAAGCGAAACTGCTGGCTGAATGGCTGGACCAAAATCCCGGTCATCCTGCCCCTGAAGGCGTGGCTCCCGAGGTTTTGGAGGCGGTCTATGTTCTTCGACCGGATCTCGCACCGGCTCCTCAAGTTGACCTGGAATCCATCCTCAACCGAATCGAGGAGGGACCCTTCGCAAGTCCGGTTCCCCCACAACAAATGCCTTCCCGTTCCCGGATGGGCATCTGGAGAGCGCTCGGCGGGCTGGCTGCGGCCGCTGCCGTGTTGATCATCGCGCTTCCACAGCAGGGTGACCTCGATGAAATCGGTCCCCAACGGACTCCACCCGCACCCACAAGCTCCCCGTTCAAGGGTCTTGAGCCAAGTTTCAGCGCCGAAGACCCGACCCGTGCAACAGGCCTCGAGCAAGCCGAGGACTCGGAGACTCTCGGCGAACGGCAGCCGCTCTCTGAGGCAGGAGAGGGGGCTCCGGCACCCCCAAACACAGCTTCCAGAAGTGCGCCGCCGCCCCCGAGCCTCGAGGCTTTCACCGACACGCTCCAGGGCGAGGAGGAGCGCATCCTCGACACCCTGGGCTTCGAACCGTCGCCCTCCGACCCGATGCTGGACATTGGGTCCCTCGGTGGGGCTGACGGATTCGAGGGACTTGCTGGCACACGAGGCAGCTATTCCGCACAAACCGCGGATGAACTCGGAGAAGAGGTGGCACCCTCAGTGAGTGACGAGGCAGGTGCCGGAGGAGCATCAGCACCCCTCCAACCGTCACCAAGGAGCACGGGGTCCCGTCCTCGGGCTGAGGAGCGCAGAAAAAACTTCCCATTCCTCAGCCGATCTCAACAACGTGCTGAGCCCGCCGAGGCTGCGCCAGCACCAACGGAAGACGCCGGCGCCCCGGAGGAACCGTCTCCCGATACCGACCCCCTCACCGTTCTTCGATCCCAGTCCTATCCCCAGGACTATGCAAGCTCCACCCCCACCCTCTCCAGCAATCCAACCTCCTCGGAAGCGCAAAGGCTGGCAGCCCAAGAAACGCTTGATCTGCTCCAGCAATCCAAGACCCATTAGGCCATCTCCAAAGCCGAGTCGGGTCTCCAACTG
>JAYXVV010000138.1:0-3418 GCA_036021505.1 Myxococcota bacterium
TAGTAGTTGCCATCCACCGCGAGATCCACCTGTCCGAAACGCAGAGGGTTGGCCTTTCCGCTTACGTTGTAGACCCCAAGAAGGTTCAACGTCGGAGACGTACCCACCTGCACTCGCGGAGCCACACCCACGAGGACATTCGCCAAACCCACTTTCACCTCTCCCCACTCCAAGGTGTAGGCCGTGAAATCGACCTGGGCCCGAGGGACCGCATACATGAGTTCCCGCTTCGGCTTCAACCAGCGAATCTGATTCTCTGTGAGTTCCGGGGCTCGAATCGCTTCAGCTTGGAGAAGATCCGTATCGGCAGGAGCAGGAGCTGGCACCGCCTCGTCCTCCGTCGACTGACCGGCTGGCTCTTCCTCGGAATCGACCTCCTCCGAGTTCTCGGAGTCCTCAGCTGCAGCAGCCGCCGGCCCGTCTCGGTCAGCGGACTCTTGCGCGGCCACCATACCAGGCCCCCCGAAAAACAGTGCAAGAGAAAGGGTTGAAAGTCTCATGGATCGCTCCTTTCCCCATCATAACGGAGATTCCCCAACACCGGCTCAATTCGATCAAAGCAGCATGGATGCTCGCTCTGCCAGCTTGGAACGCTCTCCCTTTCGGAAGGTCACATGACCTGCCAGTTCGGAACCCTTGAACCTCTCCACCACATAGGTCAGCCCATTCGAGGTGGCATCTACATAGGGGTTATCAATCTGCTTGGGATCGCCTGTGAGGACGATTTTTGTGCCCTCACCCGCCCTTGTGATCACGGTTTTGACCTCGTGGGGAGTCAGATTCTGAGCCTCATCCACGATCATGTACTGACGTGGGATGGAGCGACCGCGAATGTAGGTCAGTGGCTCAACCTCAATGATCTTCTGGTCAATGAGGGGTTGGTAGACGGCTCCGCGGTCTCGGTCGCCTCGCCGATCCACACCCGGAGTCTCATCATTGGACAGAAGGAGCTCCAAGTTGTCGAAAATGGGCTTCATCCACGGGTTGAGCTTTTCCTCGAGGTCTCCAGGCAAGAACCCAACGTCCCGCCCCAGCGGAAAGATGGGGCGAGACACCAACATCCGGCGGAACTTTCGCTCGTCCGTCACCTTTCGCAGGCCTGAGGCAATTGCGACCAAGGTCTTCCCCGTCCCAGCTCGTCCATCCAGTGTCACCAGCGGAATGTCGTCGTTCAGCAGAAGGTCCAAAGCAAAAAGCTGTTCCTTGTTTCGAGCAAAGATGCCCCAAACACCCTCCTTGTGGCGGCCGACCTTCACAATCCGTTCCGAGACGGCGTCGAAGCGGACCATGGCTGTCTGCCCTGGATTGGACACCGAGCTGAGCACGGCGAACTCGTTGGGGTTTAAGCCCTCACCCTTGGCCCACTCTGCCGAGCCGTTCGCGTACACCTCACCAATGATCTCACCGTCGACCGCGAGGTCACGGCAGCCGCTGTATTGCTCATCGATATCAAGGTGTGCATGCTCATAGTCCTCGGCTTCCACCCCCAGCGCATCAGCCTTCAGCCGCATGTTGGTGTCCCGGGTCACCAGGACCACTTCACCCGGCTGTGACCTTCGGTGCAGTTCCAACACCGTCTGCAGAATCAGGTTGTCGTTGGAGGTCCCGCCAAAGCCAACGGGAAGCGAAGGGGCGCGCTCAGGCAGCGAGACTCGAACAACACCCCCTGTGTCAAGCCGAACCCCCTCTGACAGCGAGCCCTTGCGTCGGAGACCGTCCATGTGCCGCGAAAAGGTCCGAGCGTTTCGCCCGGTGTCGTCGCCATTTTTCTTGAAATGGTCCACCTCTTCAATGACCGTGATGGGAATCACCAAATCGTGTTCTTTGAACACAAAAAGTGAATTGGGGTCGTAGAGAAACACATTGGTGTCCAACACATAGGTCTTGCGACCTGTGTCGGTCTGTTGAAGAGATTCAACCATTTGGAAGCGCTCGTGGAGAGAGGGAGGAGGAAAAAGGAAGGAAGAGGGGGTGGGGCCCGATGAAACAGAAAACATCGGGCGTGACACAGCCCGTCAATAAGACTTGCCACGTCAACACTATAACGTTGCTGCGGGAGGTGTCTTTTGGCGACTGCGGCAAGGGCTCGAAATTGCCCCAAAAATAAAAAAGGCCCCCAATCACGGGAGCCTTGTTTGAACGGCGCAAAGGCTCAGGCCTTCTCCCCGTTGACCCGAGCTCGGAGGCTTTTTCCCACCTTGAACACAGGGAGGTACTTCGGCTTGACCTCAATGGCTTGATTGGTTTTGGGGTTGCGGCCCGTGTAGCCACCGTAGTGCCTCACCCGGAAGCTGCCAAACCCTCGCAACTCAATGCGCTCCCCTCGAACCAGTGCGTCTCGCATGGAGTCAAACATGAGGTTCACTACCTCTTCCGCAGTTCTTCGAGGAAGATTTCTCTCCGCCGCCAACAAATCAACGAGCTCTGACTTGGTCACTGAGTACTACCTTTTCAAGTTCCGTCGTGATCTATAGGATTTAGACCGAAGATCAAGCAGGAAAATCCCGATCAACCGGTGAACAGGAAAATGTTTGCAACGCGCTTCCAGACAAAGTCGAAAATAGCGAGGGACAAAGCGATGAATGTGGTTGTCACGAGCACCACTGTCGTTGATCGGAGCGTCTCTTCCCGGTCCGGCCAGGTGGTCCGAGCAAGTTCGGTGACGGTTTCATCGGTGAACTGCACAGCTCCTTTGTGCCGCATCAACACAAAGAAACACACGAGAGCGCAGACGAGACCAATCAAGGCGGACTGATGCATGATCCCCGCCACCATGGCGTCAGGATGTCCGAAATTGATCATGAACGCTCCTGCAGCACTCCTCACAGTCAAGCCCAGAACGGCCGCGCCAGAGAGGAACGCCATGACAATAAAGCGGCGGTTGTTGTCTGCGCGGGCGCGAACCTTGCTCTCGGTCGTTCCTTGAATCGCGGCCCCTGCCTTGTCCGAGGGCACGAGCATACGCGCGATGGCAGGCTTGGCTCGCTCCATGACAAGAATCATGGGACTTGCCACAAAGACCGTGGAGTAGGTTCCGACAATCACACCAATCATCATCGCCAAGGCAAAGGTCTTGATGACGGGCCCGCCGATGAACAAGAAGGCCAAGAGAGCGGCCATGGTCGTCAACGACGTCGCCAGGGTCCGAGCCAAGGTCTCGTTGACCGAGTCGTTGATGAGGCTCTTCATGTCTTTTAGCGAGTACTTTTGCATGTTCTCGCGGATGCGGTCATAGATGACGATGGTGTCGTTCAGGGAGTATCCAATGATCGTCAACAGGGCACCAATCATGGAGAGGTTCACCTCTTCCTGAATGACAACAAAGATGCCGAGTGTGATGGACACATCGTGGAACAACGCCACGATTGCACCCGGTGCAAAGGTGAGGTCGAACCGAAATGCGATGTAGACCAAGACC
>JAYXVV010000139.1:0-38456 GCA_036021505.1 Myxococcota bacterium
GGAAACCCAAACACATTGAACTGCCCGGCATTCATCGCCCAACCTCCTCCACGGTTTCAGCCGCCTCAATGCCGGCGTTACTGAGGTCCAGCCCGCCGAACAAAAGACTCACCAGAAGCAACAGCCCGAGGAGGACTGCGATTCCCACCGCCGTGCTGGAAAAGCGTTCTGTTCTTCGCAATTGCACACGGAGCTCATCGGTTTTCTCCTCCAGAAACACCCTTTGGCGCTCCTGCCGTTCCAACCACCCTTGGAGCTGCTTCCCCGCAGCAGGATCGTCGGGGTCGAGACCAATGCCTCGAAGGGCAGCCTCCACCTCGGAGTCGGCCTGCCTCGGCGACCACAGGCCGAGCTCGGAGAGCTCTCCCAAGAGAAGACGGCATGTCCCCGAAGCCGGATGCTCTTTCTCTACCGCACCTGCAAGGACACGGGCCTCGGTCGCAACGGCCACCAAATCCCCTGCGTCCGCTGCCTGAAGAATCGCAAAAACCGGATCATGAAGCGATAAGGTGCCGGGATCCGCTCCATGCGCCTCCAGTTGGGCAAGGCATGCTTCGGCCCGTTCTCTGATGGAGCGATACATCCCGCTCATCCTCGAGACACGACCTCAACGACCGGAAAACCCAACCATCGTTCCACACATTTTTTGGCTTCTACTCGAAGGGCTGGAGCTTCGGCCCTGGTGAAGACCAAGGCCCAGTTTCCTGGGGCAGCAAAGGGTGCATAGTCCCATTCTTCCAGCAAGAACCGCTCCCCACAGGACGTGCAGGAGGACCGACGGTCTCCGTGTTTTCGCCACGTTTCGATCACCCCACCCAGTGACCCCGCTACACTGGTGCCACAGCTCGGACACTTGGCTCGAAATCCTCCCAAACGATTGCCATACAGAACAGGCTGCCCGGGCCGGTCAACACGAAACCGTTGAAATCCCCCCTCGATGAGTTCATTCGAGGCCCGCCCCGCCCGTCCCTCTTCCGAAACCCAATTCATGTGAGCCAGCTCGGTGAGGAGGGCTTGCTCCAACTCCCGCGGCAAATCCTGATCCGGATTCTTCGGAACAAGGAACACAGCAATTCGATGGCTGACGAGGGGCACGCGACCTCCAACACCGGAAATACCCAGTCCTCTACTCCCCGACACCTGTTTTTTTGGGATAGAACTCTCCCATGGGCAAGACAGACACTCTTCGAAGGGCATTGCGACGGGGCCGCCGTCTGGCTCGGCGAGTCCGAGGGCAAGCTCCATCAACGCCTCGCGAGGGACCGGTTCGAATTCGAATCGGTGAGAAGGAAGCCGAGGTCGAGTCGGGGATCACCATTCTCGCCGCCTCTTTGGACATGGGTTTCGACATCGACCATTTCTGCGGGGGCCATTGTTCCTGTGGGAGTTGCCGCGTTGTCGTCCGAGAAGGTGCGGAGTCTCTCTCGCGGCCTCGTCCCGACGAAAGGATGGTGCTTGGGTACGATGCAGAGGCTCGAGGCGACCGCCTTGCCTGCCAGGCGCGCATCCTTGGTGATGTCACGGTAGAGATTCCAGAATTCTTCATGGTCTGAGCCTATGAATTCCCTTGTGGCACGGCTACGCTGGTAGCGAGATGTCTCCTCCAAGCAAAACACAGGGTCGTCTGCCTGAGAGCTTGAGCCTCTCCATAGGCCTCCATGCTTTGCTGCTGCTGATTCCCCTTGGCGCATTCATTCACTCGGAAGGCGAAGTCCAGGGTCGAACGCGAATTGAGCTCGTGGATGTGGCAGGGAGTACGCCCTTGCGGGATCCATCAGCAGACCTCCAGACGCAGAGAGAGGCCGAGGCGGACCTGCTTGCAAAGAACGCGACGGGCACCTCCCCACCCCCCCCTGCAGACAGCGACAACGAGGGCAGTTCTCTTGACCCAAAACCAAACCCCTCGCCTGACAATTCAGCCGCAATCCCACCACCGGGTTCCAGCGAAACATCGGATGGAGAGCAGAAGATTTCCCCAGAAGACGAGGCCTCCCGAAAAACACGGGAGTCGGACGCCCAAGAGCGTGTTCTGCAGGAAGCGCCACCTCGTGCCTCCGACGATGTTGTGCTTGCTGAGCAGGCAGACACCACCGTAGAGGAAGAACCGCTCCCTTCCCCCCCGCAAACCACTCCTGTCTCCACCGCGCTTCTGAGACCGCCGGAGACGGTGGACTCAACGGACTCCATCCCACCCGAGGAGTCTCCTGCAACCGACGCTGAAGAGGAGAAAAGCGAGGAGGAGGAGAGGGACAAAGAAGAAGAGGAAGAACCGGAAAAGACCGAGGAGCCCATCGTTCCTCGAGAGTTCGCTCGAGCACCCTCTCGAGGACCGGAAATGGACCCTCCCCCGAACACGACCCGCATCTCGGATCAAAATATGCGGGTCGAGGAAGAACTCCGAGCCGCAGTTCACTCAACCGAAGAAGGGTCTGCAGAACTCGGTGTCTCGGGTTCCACCGCCAGCTCGGGGCGACCCGCACCCCCAGGGAGCCAACCCGCGGGCCGACGCGGGCAATCAGGAGAGGCAGAAAAAGAGGGAGACGCCTCGTCACCCGAAGCACACTCCGCCGCAGTTCCTGCCCCGTCCGCTGACGGGCAAAACAACCCAAACAGCCTGGGACCGAGTGAAGCGAGGAACGAGGACCCGAGAACCTCGCATTCCAGCCAGTCCCGTTCACACCAAATGGGCTCGTCCCGCTCGATTGACGCGACACCAAGCTCCGCCGGCCAAGACGGATATCGAGTACCCCAAGCCCCAGACGGCGACATTGCAGCGCTGTTGGCGGCTCGACGCGGAAGCCAGCTTTCGGGAGGTGTTGAATCCCGGTCTCAAGCGGGCGCACCCTACCGGCCCAGTTTGGCCTTGCCCGGGCTCCAACCCGACGGAGCCCCGAAGCCAACCGGCGCCTCGAATGGTGCCCAAGACTCCGACACCAGCAGACCCGCTGCCGCAGGCGATGGCCTGGCAGAGGCAGGTGAGTACGACGGCCTGCACCCTGAGGTGTCCCACTACCGAAGGGGTGCCCCAAGTGGTGGCGCCTCCGTAGCATCACCCGGGGCAGCGGACCGCTCAGCAACGGCACCCCTGACGGTGGCTGACCTGAGTGTTCGCCTGGGAGACGTGACCCGCTTAAACGCCCGAGCCACCCCACTGGGTGTCTACATTTCCACGATTGAGGACGAAATCCGAAAGGCTTGGGTTCTGCCTGTGGAATACCGGGCGATGGGTACACAGGGTGTGGCTGAAGTCAGTTTTGTTGTCAGCCGAAATGGGCGCGTCAGCCGGGCCAAAATTGTCCGAAAGTCTGGAACCGATGGACTCGACCGCATCGCCCTGCAGAGCATTCCACGCTGGCTTCCGCGTTTTCCAAACGAGATCGACCGTCGACAGATCCAGTTTTCTTATGTCTTCCGCGCAACAGACTCCATTGTGACCGACGTCCCCTCTGCGGAGTGATGGCGCTTTCGGCTTGCGTTTCCGGCTCCTTCGAGACACCCTTAAGGAGGTCTCCTTGTGGACCCCCTAGGAAGCTGCGTGAACCAACGACCCCGCCACTCTCGCTCAAAACAACGAATCGGGCTCTGGATCAGCCTCTCGCTCTTGGCCAACATCTTGGTTTGGCTGGGGTTGGAGAAAGTAGCGAACCAAAAAATCCATGCCGAGAACCGCAAAAGTCGCCCGGTCGAACTGGTTTTCGTGGATCCCGAACGCCCGGTCATGGAGGATACCCCGCAGGATGACTCCGTTCAGGGTCAGATTGTCGATCTGCCTGACCCCAACGACACCGTGCGCCCCGAGGACGCCGACTACCTCGCAGAGGCCGATCGAACCGTCGAGCAGGAAACACGAACGGAAGACTACAAAGTCAATCCCGAGATACTCGCACCCGAATACTCGGAGGACTCCAAGCTCGAGTTGGAGAACCTCCACGACGTTGGTGCAGACCAAGCGTCTACAGGTGCGCAGGTGGGCAATGACCGCTTCGACCCACAGGAAGACGGTTCTCTCGCGGCTCTCCCCTCACCCTACCAACTCACCAATCTTGATGGGCTTCAGGCACCCACCGTAGCCTCTCACCGAGCCGAATCCATTGCCGGCGCTCCGAACAACGACCTCTTGAATGAGGATGTTGGACAGTCGGTCAACCTGAACACCAAAGAGTTCCTTTACGCGAACTACATCAACCAAATCCGTCGGTTGGTGGTCTTCTACTGGCGGCAACAACTCGACAACCTCCCACGCTCTCTTCGGATCTCTAAGCCTCGCTACAAAACGGTGGTCTACATCGCCCTCAACGAAGATGGCCTTTTGGACGAGGTACAGGTCCTCGAAACATCCGGCGTGGGCCCTCTCGACAATGCTGTGGTCGAGGCCTTCAAAATCGCCGGACCCTATCCAGAGCCCCCAGAGGGGCTGATGGACCCCGATGGACGAGCCCGTCTCTCCGACATGGCCTTCACAGTCGAGGTGGGTCAGGCGAACTCAGCGTACCGGGGCATCGATCCCCGATCAGGAATCCAATTTCCCGGGATTCTCAAGTCCCCGCGCTAAGCCCCCGACGAGCCAATACTTTGGCCACCTCCGAGGACACCTTGAAATGCGGTGGGGGCTCCAAGAACTCCACCTCGAAGCCCTTCGACAACGACACAACATGCCCCTGCGGCAGCTCCTCCCAGATGTCCTCCCGACCGATTCGCTCTGAGCTCACAATCAGGTGATTGACTCGATTGTCCGGCCTGACGGGCTCCATGCACACCTTTCGAGGCTCTGCACAGGTCTCAAAGTCACCGCAGCGATTCTTTTGGGTTGCGAAATAAAGCTCCAATCCGGCACGCATCGCGATGAACACATCGCCGTTCGTCAGAATGAAGTTCACTATGGGAGCAGGGCAGTCGTAGTGTTCAACCTCAGCGTACAGCTTGTCGATGGCATCCCGGACCACTTGAGCCACCACACTCGCCTCAAGATTTTCATGACCGCTCGGATCCACTCCTGCCCGCTCCAGCGCGGCCAGCAGATAGTGGAAAAAGTGTTCGGAGTCCGTGTTTCCGAGGATCAGAGCACGGCGATTGGGCTTGATGTGATCAACGAGCCAGTCCTTGTACTGCTCAAATTCAAAGAGCGTTCCATTGTGAGCAAACGTCCAACGTCCAAACCGAAAGGGGTGGGAGTTGAGGTAGTCATTGTCCCCCACTGTGGCCCGCCGAACATGAACCACAAAGGTATTGGACTGGAGTCGGGAACTGGCCAGTTGAAAGCGTTCACAGTTGTGGGCAGCCACGTCCGACTTCAGGATGTAAGCATCCCTGTCGATGTAGTAGGCCATACCCCACCCATCGGAGTGAGCCTCGGATTGCTCCACCAAGGCATTCTCGGCCTCCACCAAGGAACGATGTGTTCCAGACTGAACCGAGCTTCGAAATCCAAAAAGACGACACATGGTTTTGGGGCGGTCTCCTCGTTGGGAAAAGTAGCGGATTGGTTGCCAGCTTTCCACAGAAGAGTGAGACGCCACGCTGAGAAGGCTTGCTGCGGATGCTCCACTGCCATACATCATCCACCCAACCGGACGAGAGCATGCTGAACATTGGCCTCTGGGAACTGCTTGTCATAGTCGTAGCCGGCCTCGTTTTTGTGGGGCCCGAGCGACTTCCAAACGTCATGCGATTTATGGGCCGCTCCTACGCTAAAATTCGACATGCCAGTCGAGATCTGCGGATGGCCTTCCAACAAGAGGTGGACCGCGTAGACAATGAGCGACGTTCCGAGGAAATCGCCAGGCGTCGAGAGGCCCTCAAGCAACGCAGACTCCAAGAGGAACATGCAACAGTGGCCGCTGTGGATCCTCACAGTCCTCCGCTTCAAGCTGAACCGGCCGAGGCTGGTTCCATCGAAGGCGGTGAGGAATGAACCTGCGCCCCCCTGAAGTCGAGGTGGACGACTACTCGATGTCTCTTCTCGATCACCTCAAGGAGCTCAAGAAACGCGTCGTCGTCTCCATCACAGCACTCGGCATCGGCTTCATTTTCTGCATGCTTTTCGCAGAGGACATCTACGCTTTTCTCGCGCGGCCGATGGTCGAGGCGCTTGCGGAGCGTGAGGGCGGCGGCTCAATGAGCATCATTGCCCCCTTGGAAGGCGTGATGACCTGGTTGAGAGTGGGTTTCTTTGGCGGTCTCGTCCTCGCCTTCCCCGTAATCGCACACCAGATCTGGCTCTTCGTAGCCCCGGGTCTCCACAAGCATGAGCGAAAAACGGTTTTCCCACTCGTTTTCTTCAGTGTCTTCTTGATGCTGCTTGGCGCAAGCTTCGGCTACTTCGTTATCTTTCGCTTTGGCTTTCCTTTCTTCCTCAGCATCATGTCCAGTGGAGCCGAGGCCAACATTTCTCTGGCCTCCTACCTCACGACCTCCTTGAAACTGATGGCCGGACTGGGACTTTGTTTTCAACTGCCGATCGTCATCTACTTCTGTGCGCGAATGGGCTTTCTCGATGCGCGCGACATGGTCACGAAGTTTCGCTACAGCATTGTGATCATCTTTGTTCTGAGCGCCATCATGACTCCGCCGGATCCCATGACACAGGTCCTTATGGCGGGACCATTGTCGGTCCTCTACGCCATCAGTATCGGCGTCGCCCATCTGTTCAGTACCAAGGAAAGAATGGAGGACGAGGAGTCGGAAGCTTCTCCCCTCGAGAGTCCTTAGAGAACCACTTTTTCTTGGTACTTCCCGAAGACTTTTCGCATGGAGTCCGCGATTTCGCCCAGGCTTACGTCCGCCTTCACAGCCCGGAGGAGATGGGGCATGAGGTTGTCGTCTCCGGATGCAGCTTGCTCAATCGCATCCAAGAGTTCTGAGGCTCGAGAGGCATCTCTCCCCTTCCTGACAGCTTGGAGCCTCGCTACCTGCTGTTCCTCCAGTGCAGGATCCATGCGGAGGATGTCGCTTTGGGAATCCTCAGCTCCTTCGGTGAACGCATTGACACCCACCACCACTTTCTCCGACGACTCCACCTCTTTCTGATGCCGATACGCCGCTCGTTGGATTTCGCGCTGCGGGAAGCCTTGTTCGATGGCTGAGACCATTCCTCCCATCGAGTCCACTTCCCCAATCAAGCGAAGGGCCTCTGCCTCCAACTCGTCGGTCAACCGCTCGACTGCATGACTCCCTCCGAAGGGATCGACAAAATCGGCCACTCCTGATTCGTGGGCAATGATTTGCTGGGTCCGGAGCGCGAGGGTCGCAGAGGCCTCAGTAGGCAATGCCAATGCCTCATCTCGACCGTTGGTGTGGAGCGACTGGGTGCCACCCATCACCGCAGCCAAGGCCTGAAGGGCAACTCGGACCACATTGTTGTCGATTTGGGACGCAGTCAGAGTGGAGCCGGCCACCTGGGTGTGGAAACGAAGCTGCATTGACCGCGTGCTTTTTGCGGAGAACCGGGTCTTCATGATGTTGGCCCACATTCGACGTGCCGCCCGAAACTTCGCGACCTCCTCCAGAAAGTTGTTGTGGGCATTGAAAAAGAACGACAACCGCGGCGCGAAGACATCGACCTCTAGACCCGCACTCAGGGCTGCCTCAACGTAGGCAATGCCATCTGCGAGAGTGAAGGCGATTTCTTGTGCCGCCGTGCTCCCGGCTTCTCGGATGTGGTAGCCCGAAATGGAGATGGTGTTCCAGCGTGGGGCATGTTCAGCACACCAGGAGAAGATGTCCGTGATGACCCTCATGCTCGGTCGCGGCGGGTAGATGTAGGTTCCCCGGGCGATGTATTCCTTGAGGATGTCGTTCTGAATGGTGCCTCTCAACTTGTCGGAGGAAACACCCTGCTCCTCGGCAACCGCCACGTAGAACGCGAGGAGCGTGGACGCAGTGGAGTTGATTGTCATGGAAGTCGAGACGCGATCGAGGGGAATCTGGTCCAGCAAGACCCGCATGTCGGAGAGGGTGTCGATGGCAACACCCACCTTGCCCACCTCCCCAATCGCCATCGCATGGTCGGAGTCGTAGCCCATCTGCGTGGGCAGATCGAAGGCAACCGACAGCCCAGTCTGTCCCTTCTCCAGCAGCATTCTGTAGCGCTCATTTGACTCTGCGGCAGTACCAAAGCCTGCATACTGACGCATCGTCCAGAACCGGCTCCGATACATGGTGGAGTGAATGCCGCGGGTAAAGGGAAAATCCCCAGGCAGGGCCTGATCGGCGCTCGCATCCTCGGAGGTGTAGACCGCATCGATCTCCTCTCCCCCTGACCGAGTGAAAGACTCCCTCCGAAGGGGCCCTCTTTCGAGAGCCTTTGCCAAGGTACTGGAACGCCATTCTTCTTTTTTCGACACCGCTACTCCACAAGAATCAAGGCTGCTCCAGCCTCTACAGCCTGGCCCTCTTCAACCCGAATGTTCTTGATGACTCCATCCGTGGGAGCCTTCATTTCATTTTCCATTTTCATGGCCTCGACGACAATGATGGGCTGCCCCTTGGCTACCGAGTCACCCTCCGCAACCAGCAAACGAACCACACGACCCGGCATCGCGGTCTTCAGAAGCCCCTGGTCGGAGCCTCCCGCCAGCCTCAGGGCCTTACGACGGGGATCCACCGCAGATACCTGGTGAGAGACACCATAGACATCGATGCTCCACTCTTCCCCGTCCTGCTGCAGACCTACCTCATAGGACCGGCCTCCCATCAACAGGGACCATACCTTCTGATCCAATTCTCGGAAATCAACCTGGTGAGGCTCCTTGCCGTCGACTCCCACCAAGTAGCCCTCTGCTGTAGCCTCTACCGAGACCGAGAAGACGGTGTCCCCAAGGGTCACTTCATAAGTCATCAGGACCACCTCCGGACACCGCGAAAACGTGCGTCTTTCTTCCACATCGATTCCGCCTCTGCGGCCTTACCCTTCGCTTTCGGCGCATGATCCGACCGGTATTGAGCGATTGCTGCCACCACTGCTGCCAGCTCCGGGTTCTGCTCTCCTTTGACCTCATCGAGAAGCTCTCGAGTCACAAAACTGGTGTTGTAGACGCCGCTCCGAAACTCCTCGTTTTTGAGGACGTGCCGGAAGAATGCAATGGGTGTTTTGATTCCCACAATCCGGTACTCCCGGAGTGCTCGATCGGAACGCTCGATGCACTCGTCCCGAGTTCTGCCCCAAATGACGAGCTTGGCAATCATGGGATCGTAGTGAATCGGCACTTCAAAACCCGCATACACGCCGCTGTCTACTCGAATCCAGGGCCCACACGGTTCTCGATAGACCTGGATCAGGCCCGGGGCTGGCAGAAAACCGGCAGAGGGATCCTCGGCATAAATCCGAAACTCCATCGCGTGGCCCGTGACCTCAATGTCCTCTTGAGACCATTTGAGGGGATGCCCCATAGCGACCCAGATCTGTGCCTTGGCAAGATCAACCCCAGTGACCATCTCCGTAATGGGGTGCTCCACCTGAAGTCGGGTGTTCATCTCGAGAAAGTAGAATGACCCATCATCCCCGAGGAGAAACTCTACTGTTCCTGCACCCACGTAGTCCACTGCCTTGGCCGCCTGAACCGCAACTGCACACATGGCCTGACGGGTATCTTCTTGGAGTACTGGACAAGGCGTCTCCTCGATGACCTTTTGATGGCGGCGCTGGACCGAACAGTCCCGTTCGTGGAGATGAATCACATTGCCGTGCGTATCTGCCAAAACCTGAACCTCGACGTGCCGCGGACAAATGATGGCTTTTTCGAGGTAAACCGTATCGTCACCAAAGGACTTGGCGGCCTCTGAGCGTGCCGCATCCCACGCCCGCTCGAGCTCATCCATGGACTGCACGAGACGCATGCCTTTTCCACCTCCTCCAGCAGAGGCCTTGAGCATGATCGGAAACCCAATGTCGTTGGCTTTTGCAGCAAGTGCCTCAAAATCTTTGCTCGGGCCCAGCGTGCCAGGAACTACCGGCACTCCCGCTGCCTCCATAATGGTTCGGGCACCGGTCTTTGAACCCATGGCCTCAATGGCCTCAGGACTCGGCCCAATCCAGACCATGCCGCTGTTCGTCACAGCACGTGCAAAGTCGGCGTTCTCAGACAGAAATCCGTAGCCTGGGTGAACGGCATCGCAGCCTGCCTCGAGGCCAAGTCGAATCAGCTTTTCACCGTTGAGATACGATTCGGAGGGGTTAGCGGGACCAATCGGAATGGCCATCGTCGCAAGGCGCACATGCAGCGCCTCACGGTCTGGCTCGGAGAACACAGCTACCGTTTCAATGCCGAGCTCCGCACAGGCGCGCACGACACGAACTGCTATCTCACCCCGATTGGCAATCAGGACACGTGAAATGGTCGAGAGGGACATACCCTCCCTCTAACCGGTTTCTCGCGAATCAGGCTTGGGCGCTTGGCGCTTTGCCCTTTTCAACATCCTCGCTAGCACGTTTTGCCTCACGTTCGGCAGCAAGCTTCGCCTGCAACTCGGAACGTTTCGCCTTGAGCGCCTTCTCCCCAAGAACCAAGTTGAGAACCTCTTCCATTCGAGAGACGAAGTGGAAGGTCATCTCCGCTTGGATCTCTTCCGGCACTTCCGGCAGATCTTTACGGCACTTTTCAGGAAGCAAAACTGTCCGGATTCCGGATCGGTGAGCCGCGAGAACCTTCTCCTTGACCCCTCCCACGGGAAGAACCGCGCCACGGAGGGTCGCCTCCCCAGTCATTGCCACATCGGCATCCACGGTCAATCCCGTCAGCAGAGACACAATCGCCGTCAACATCGTGATGCCAGCAGAGGGGCCGTCTTTGGGAATGGCACCGGAGGGAACGTGGACATGGATGTCCGACTCGTCGAAGACACGCTCATCGATTCCGAGGTCTGCTGCAGCCGACCGGATGTAGGAGCGAGCCACAGCCACCGACTCTTTCATGACGTCCCCGAGAGAACCTGAAAGCTGGAGGTTGCCCTTGCCCCGCATTTTAGTCGCCTCGATGAAGAGAATGTCCCCACCTGCGGAAGTCCATGCCAGTCCGGTCGCAACACCAGGCACCCCTGTTCGCTCCGCCACCTCATTGAAGAAGTGGATGGGGCCGCGGATTTCCTCGATCTTCTCGGCAGTGACCTCAACCGTTTCCGCTTTTCCACCCGCGATTTCTCGGGCGACCCAACGCGCACAGGCTGCGAGCTCTCGCTTCAGAGAGCGCACTCCGGCCTCCCGGGTGTAGGCGGTGATCAAGTGCCGGATTGCATCGTCAGTGAATGTCAACTGCTCCGTCGTGAGACCGTGATCCTTGCAGGTCTCCGGTACCAGGTAGTTGAACGCGATCTTGACCTTGTCCTCCGGGGTGTACCCTGGGATTCGGATGACCTCCATCCGATCCAACAGCGGTCCGGGAATGGTGTCCTCTCGGTTGGCCGTTGCGATGAACAGGACCTTGGAGAGGTCAAACGGAATGTCGAGGTAGTGGTCGGCGAAGCTTTCATTTTGCTCCGGGTCCAGAACCTCGAGGAGTGCCGAGGAGGGATCGCCTCGGTAATCCGACCCCAGCTTGTCGATTTCATCCAGAATGAAGACCGGGTTGTTGGCTCCCGCCTTCCGAATGCTTTTGATGATCTTTCCGGGCAGAGAGCCGATGTAGGTTCGGCGGTGTCCTCGGATTTCTGCCTCGTCCCGCACACCACCCAGGGACATCCGAACCATCTTTCGACCGATTGCTCGAGAGACCGACTTGGCGAGGGAGGTCTTTCCGACGCCGGGGGGACCCACAAGGCACAAAATTGGCCCCTTGAGGTCCTGTTTGAGCTGCAAGACGGCAAGGTATTCCACAATTCGTTGCTTCACCTTGTCCAAGCCGTAGTGGTCTGCATCCAGTACAGTCTGCGCCTCATCGACATCGAGTCGGTCTTTGGTGGAGACTTCCCATGGGAGTTCCACCAGCCAGTCCAAATAAGTCCGCGATACCGTGTATTCGGCCGATCCTGGACTCATGCGAGCCATGCGCTTGAGCTCGCGGTAGGCAACCTCTTCCGCCTCTTTCGGCATCTTGGCTTTTTTGATGCTCTCTTTGAGATCATCAAACTCTTCCTGTCGCTCGTCGACCTCGCCGAGTTCTTTCTGAATCGCCTTCAGCTGCTCACGGAGGTAGTACTCCCGCTGCGCTTTGTCCATCTCCCCCTTGACCTCGGTTTGGATCTTGTTGGAGAGCTCCAAGACTTGGATCTCTTTCTCGAGGAGGGCAATGACCTTCTCAATCCGCGTCTTGGTGTCGAAGGTGTCGAGAAGGTCCTGCTTTTCCTCGATGCCAATCGACAAGTTGGTCGCCACGATGTCCGCAAGCATTCCTGGGCTGTCAATGGAACGCACGAGAAAGCTGGCTTCCGACGGAATGTGGGGTGAGAGATCGATGATCTTTCGAGCGAGCTCCCGCAGGTTGGAGAGCAGGGTATCGAACTCCTCCCCCTCGACATCGGGTTGGGGAAAGACATCCACCTTTGCCCGGAGGTAAGGCTCCGTTTCCTTCCACTCGCTCACTCGGATGCGCGAAATGCCCTGAATGATCACATTCAGCTTGTTTCCGGGCATGATCACCGACTTGAGAATCTTTACAACCGTCCCCGTCTGGTACAGCTCCTCGGTGCCAGGGTCCTCGTTACGGGCCTCTCGCTGAGCGACAATGCCGAGGAGTCGATCGCCGGCCATCGCATCCTCAATCGCCTTCAGCGACTTGTCCCGTCCAACGTTGATGGGAAAAGCCAGAACCGGAAAGATGACCGTGTTGCGGATCGCGAGAATCGGCAGGTCGAGCTCGGAGGGGAGATCTCGGTCGTCGCCGCCAAAATCGGGATTTTCTGTGGACATGAACACTCCTGGAGGGGGACGGGCCAACTCGGGGAAATGAGATGAGAACCCTGACGTCTACTTCAATGGCTAACCCCCAGATAGACGGGGTCAAGTCCATTTGATTCACCCTCTGTCGAAGAGCCAAAGTTCCAGGCCTGTGTACTCAGGGTTCTCCCAACCAGTCCCGAAGGATTTCTTCCCGGTTTTCACCCAGATCGGGCGCCCTCTTGGCTGCAGCTTGTGGTGCATCCCCGATGCGATAGGGCAAGGCCACCGAGCGAACGGTATCCGATCCGTTGGGGTGTTCATGCTCGACCAACTTGGCCTGTAGGAGGGCCTCTGGAACGGAGAGAATGGGCCCGCATGGGATTCCGACCTCCTTTAGGTCCCGTATCCACTCCGAGGTCTTTCGCTTCTTGAGGAGGGGGCTGAGTTGTTCGTTGAGAGCCTCCCGATTTTCCACGCGACGAGCATTGGTTGCGAAGCGTTCGTCGCGGTACCAGTCGAGCTGAAACCGAATGCAGAACTGCTCAAAGAGCCGGTCGTTTCCAATGGCGAGATTGAGGTAGGAGTCTTGGGTCGAATAAGCCCGAAACGGATGAATCGAGGGATGCGCATTTCCCAGAGCCACCGGAGCCTTCCCGCCGTTGAGCCAGGCTGAGGCGTGGTAGGTCAGCAGCGACAACTGGCCATCGAGCATGGAGACATCCACAAAACTTCCCTTCCCTGAACTTCCGCGGCGGTAGAGCGCAGCAAGGATGCCCTGGACGGCGTTCATTCCCGCAACAAGGTCCGCAATGGAAGCGCCGCATTTCGAGGGCTCCCCCGTCCCCGTAATGGAGGGGATTCCAGAGAGACCCTGCACCATCAGATCGTAGCCTGGCTCCCGACTGTCCTTCCCAAAACCCGAGATGGAGCAATAGACCAACTCTGGATTCCTGAGATGGACGGCATCCCAACCCAGTCCAAGACGCTCCATCACCCCCGGTCGAAAATTTTCGATCAAAACGTCAGCCCTCTCGATGAGGCGCCAAACCCATGTGCGATCGCTTTCATTCTTGAGGTCCAACCCAATGGACTGCTTTCCGCGATTCACCGAGAGAAAGTAGGTTGAGACCCCGTCCACAAAGGGCGGACCAAAGCTGCGGGTGTCATCGCCCCTCTCGGGATGTTCGACTTTGACCACATCGGCGCCAAGATCCGCCAACGTCATCGTTGCAAAAGGTCCCGACAGAACTCTCGAGAAATCAAGGACACGGAGATCTTTTAGTGGTCCTGTGCTGCTCATTGCGCTTTCCTCCTCGGTCGACGGATACGCTTTTTTCCAGTGGCTGCGGGGACATCATCCGGGTGGGTCCCAGGCGGACCTCCTCGAAGAACACGGCCTGCAGCGCTCAGTTTTTGATCGTAGAGAGGCGCGTCGACCTCCGGCCAAGTCACACGACGCAGCCGCTCTGCCGTTGGCTCGAGACCCACCGGAGTATCGGCCTCACCGGTCAAGTCCCAGACCACCCACCGATCTTCTGCGGCAACCACGGGATGCCCCACGATGCTCGAAAGATTCTCGACAACGAGTTGGGTGTGCTGATCGATGTCGGCCTGTTGTGGACGCCCCAATTTCTTCACGAACTCTTGCGCCAGAAGAGAGCGGTCCAGAATGACCCATCGAAAACCTTCCCTCTCCATCATCGTGCGCTGCACCGGCACATAGGGGCGCTCCGGAATCGGCACCTCCGGGTCACGTATCGACCGCATCAAGGCCTGGTAGAAGCTGTTTCGCGTTCGCCGACGAAACCCTTCCGGCCAAAGAAGCGATGCATTTTCACCCATCCCTCCAAACAGAGGCCGCTCATGACGGGCTTGCCAGACAATGTTGGGCTGACCCGGGCCGAAGGGGACTGTGATGATGGCCTGGGCCCCCTCCCCCTCCTGACTCCCAATCCAATCAAATACCTCGGGGGTGCTCAGGTCACGGCTCACGAGAGGGAAAATCCCGAAACGCGACTGCTCCAAGCCCGTAAGTGCAGCGAACACAACCACACCCACAGGCACACGGGCTTTCCAACTTGGGAACCGACGCTCAACCTGGACCACGAGAAAACCAAAGGCCAGCGCAGCCACCACCATCGCCACGGAGAGCATTCGATAAGGGAACCAAAGCCGGTCGAAGAATGGCACATAGTGGTAGGCCGCCATGTAGTGGGGCATCACCTGCTGGGTGTCACCCCAAGGCAGATTCGCAGAAGGCCCAAGAGAAAACAGCAGCACCAGCGTCAGCACGGGCAGCCAACGAGCCCGGCCCGGCCCCAAGGCCAACCAGATCAGCACGGGGATTCCCCACGTCCAATACGTCAGCATGGGAGGCCCCAAATACCCAAAGAAGTCATAGCCATGCAGCGCCTGACCCACATTGTTGTCCAAGCCTGGAGGAAGTGAAAACAGGTCCTTCACCGCCCCATCGGCCAAGCCGGGCACGGCATTGTCGGAGGCCGCCCGAAGCATGGCCAAGATTCCTGGAAGAACAACCGCTATCGCTGCTGCAGCTGCTGCAGCAGAGCGCAGCACAAAACCGAGTCTTCTCTCCGAACGTCTCAGCCCCCACAGAAACAACCATACAAAGGCAAGCCCCATAAAAAAGCCCATGAACCAGTAGGTCCAAGCCTGGAGACCGGTCATGACCCCGGCGAGAACGGGCCAGCGCCAACGGGGATCGCCTTGCATCTTCAGAAAGGCATACAGTGCGATCGGAACAAACCAAAGCAAAGCCTGTGTGTACCGACCACACGTCAACTCAAAGAGCACGTAGGGATTGAGTTGCCAGGCAACTGTGGTGGCAAATACTGCATTTGGACTGTCAAAAAGATGCTTTGCGAGCACCCGAAATGTCAGCGCGTTTCCGACCAGAACCAGCATCACCCACCAGCGCGTCCAGCCTGTAAATCCAAAGAGCCACTGAAACGGGGCCGCCAGATAGGCATCCAAGAGGTTGTTGCCGGTGTGAGCGAAGATGTCCTTGCCGAGCGGATAGAAAAACAGAGAAGTCCAGGACGGATTGCTCAGCGACTCGAGACTCTCCGCCGCATACCAGAAGAACCAAATGCTCCCGTACATGTCGACACCATCGCCTACGACGTGGCCAGGGCGGAGGGCCTTGGACACCGCAACAAGGGCGAGAAGCAGGTAGAAAGCCCACTCCCAGTGGGCCCGTCGGAGCTTGAAAATCATCCAGACTTCTTTAGTGGGTCGACGGAAACTGTACACTGTGTTCTTGAAGAATCGCGCCTGAAGGAGACGGTATGTCCCAGTACAATCTGTTCCAAAATCTGCACGTGGGTGGTGCCATCATCTACGGTCTCACCGCTATCGGCTGCTGGCTGGCCATCGCGACGGCTCGCTCCCTTGAAGACAATCACCGCCGTGTCGAGCGCTTTCTCGCTCTGGGTCCAGTGCTCGGCCTCTCCTTGGGCGCCCTTATTCTTGGGGGCCTCGGACTGCACTACCACATTGCCGGCGGCTTCAACTGGAGCTTTGCCACTCCAGAAACCCAACGGACAGCAACAACGCATCTGCTCTTCCTCGTCTTCTGGATTTCCCACTTCCACTTGGAAATCTGGACCATAGAGCCCCTGCGAAAGCTTCAGAGAGAAGAGGACCAGCCCCATCTGGGGAACTGGAAAACGGCCACAAGGCCCGTGTTTCGACAGCTGAGCGCCAACGTGCTGCTCTTTGCGGCGTTGGCGGCCCTTTCGCTCTAAGAATCCGCCTGCTTCTTTCGCTTCTGGCGCAGGTACCAGGGGGTGTACACCGCCACGGTAATGATGACCGCCGCCAGGGTGCTGAAGAACACCTCCGCGGGCCCTACACCGCTACTCAAGTTGTCCATCCAACTCGGGAGGTAGAACCAGTTGGAGTCCATGGGGAGAAGCATCATTGATCAACCATCCGGTGTTGCTGCGACACCCTCTTCCAAGAGGCGCTGGAGGGGAATATCCAGTTCCGACAAGATCCGCTCGGTGTCCTGCCCGAGAATCGGTACGTTTGTCCCGGTTTTCCCTCCAAAGGGAGCGCACACCATGTCAATGCCGAGCACGGTTTCGAAGCACTGCCTCGCCCGAAAATGCGCCTCCTGAACGACCTCCTCCGCACCCAGAGCCGGCGTGATGCAGGTCCCAGAGAGCCGTTCAACCCACTCGGCCCGGTCCCGTTCCCGAAAAAGCGCAGCAAGGCCCTCTGTCGTAGGCACCACCGTCTTGCCCACTGTCTTCGAAAAAGACGTCCAGAATTTGGGCTCCAAGGGCGCTACACACAGCAGCTTTCCATCTCTGCAGGCGTACACTCTGTATGCCGCCATTCCTCCACTTAGCGGCTCCATTCCCGGCCGGAAATCACGCTGCTCCGCCTGAGCCATTGCGAGATGCGGCGCCATGAGCGCCAGAGCCCCCTCCGTGATGGAAACATCCAACAGGCGCCCCTCCCCCGTCTTCACTCGAGCCAGCAGGGCCGCTAAAATGCCAATGCATGCCGTCAGTGAGCCCCCAGCCAGATCCGCTACTTGGAGGATGGGAGGTTCGTGGCGACCGTCGCCTGCGATCATGCCCGCGTAGCCTGCGAAATTGAGATCGTGCCCGGGTTCTTTGGCAAGAGGCCCCGTCTGCCCAAAGCCCGTAATTGAGGCCACGATGAGACCTGGAAATTGCTCGACCAGCGCTTCTGGAGACAGCCCCGTGCCATCAAGTGTCCCGGGCCGAAACCCCTCAACCACAACGTCAGCGGTTTCGATCAGCCGCAGGAGCGCCTGCTGCCCCGAGGGCCGACGTGTATCGAGCGCTACCGAAGCCTTGCCGCGGTTGAGACTCGCATGAAAGACGCTCTGACCGTCCACAAAAGGGGGCACCACGCGAGTGGGATCTCCCTGGCCGGGACGCTCGATCCGAATGACCTCTGCACCCAGGGAGGCCAAATACCAGGTGCAAAATGGTCCAGGAAGGTGCCGAGAGAGGTCGACCACCCGAACGCCGCTCAGAGGCTGGTTGTCTGCCACAATGGATTTCATCGACAAAGCCTAACGCCTCCGAGAACTCGAGACGTTAAACCCTCCCCATGTCGACTTCCAAAGCGCCAACTCGCCCGCTCTACATCATTTCAGACGGCACAGGGGACACCGCAACCCAGGTTGTGGAGGCCTGCTTGGTCCAGTTCGAAGAACCCAATGTTCAGGTTCATGTCTTCCCGATGGTTACCGACCACGAACAGCTCCGCCGCATCATGGAAAACGCCAAGACCCACAAAGCCATGGTCGTGTGCACCTTGGTACGAGCAACCCAGCGGGCCGAGGCGGACAAGCTTGCGAAGCAGTTTCACATCCAGATGGTGGATGTCGTCGGCAACATGCTGGGCGCTCTGTCGACGTTCCTCCGAAAACGACCCAAGGGAACACCGGGACTGCTTCACATGGCATCCGACACCTACTTCCGTCGGGTGGAGGCACTCGAGTTCACCGTGAAGGCCGACGACGGGAAAGAGCCTCGCATGATGCTCGAGGCCGATGTGGTGTTGGTTGGCGTGAGCCGAACGAGCAAGACACCCTTGTCGGTGTTCTTGTCCCACAAAGGCTTCAAAGTCGCCAACGTACCGCTGGTGCTCGACCGCGACCCCCCGGACTCCCTGTGGGCGGTCGATCCGCGACGAGTCTTTGGCCTCACCATCGACCCCTCCGCCCTCCAGACGATCCGCCAGGAACGTCTCCAAACCATGCGGATGAGCGATCGCACCAACTACGGACAACTGGACTACATCCTCGCCGAACTCGACTTTGCCCACGACCTCTTTTCCCGAAATCGAGACTGGCCGGTAATCGATGTCACTGGAAAAGCCGTGGAGGAGACGGCAGCCACCATCCTCAAGGTCTTGGATGAACGCGGGCTGATCTACGAAACCGGCGAATCAGGACAGCTGTAGTGGCTGGGATTGCTGTTGTGTGTGCGGTCGCACTGAGGAATGGGACTGTGTTCTTGGCGAAACGCAGAGAGGGGGGACCTCATGGAGGTCTATGGGAGTTCCCTGGGGGTAAGATTGAGCCGGGAGAGAGTGCAGAGCGTGCCCTGGCCCGAGAGATCCAAGAGGAACACGGCGTGGGGATCGAACTGGGTGAAAAACTTCTACCCATCACGGACGGTCGAATCGAACTGCTTCCTTTTCTTGTGACTTTTCAACACCCACAACAATGCTTGGAGGCCCAAGCGATTCAGTGGTTGCCCCTGAGCGACGCCCAAGACCTCCCGATGCCTCCCTGCGATCGTCGGATCCTGCTGAGACTCATGGAGCGCGAGTCCCGCTATACTACACCGGTCTCCCCCCTCTAAATTCTCGGAGCTCCAGCGTTGATTGGAACGAAGTTAGACAAGTACGAGATCGTCGAAAAGATCGGCGAAGGGGGTATGGCCACGGTCTACGAGGGCCGACACCAAGCGCTGGGGAGGAAGGTGGCGATCAAAGTTCTCCACCCGCACCTCTCGAGCGCAGAAAAAAATCGCGAGCGCTTTGCCCGTGAGGCCCGAACCATTGAGCGCTTGGAACACGGCGCTATCCTGCGAATCTTTGACTACTCGGGTCCCGACGCCGAAAAGAGCTTCATCGTCACCGAACTCATCGAGGGTGAGACCCTCAAGGAGCTGACGGAAAGGCTCGGTCTGCTGCCCTCCGAGTTGGTCGCGCTGATTGGCCTCGACATTGCGGGCGCACTTGCCTACGCCCACGACGCAGGAATCATTCACCGCGACATCAAGCCAGAGAACATCATGATTCGCAACGATGGTTCAGTGAAGGTCATGGACTTTGGTATCGCTCGATTTCTTGAAGAAAGCGCCATCACCATGACCGGCTCGCTCATCGGGAGTCCCGCCTACATGAGTCCAGAGCAGGTTCTCGAACGGAAACCGGACACTCGGTCCGACCTGTTTTCATTGGGTGCACTGCTGTTCAGGCTCGTCACCGGCCAGCTCGCTTTTCCCGGCAGCAATCCCTCGGTCACGCTGAAAAAGGTGATCGAGGGCGACCATCCGCGGGTTCTGGACCTCGTACCCACCGCCGATACCGATCTGGCGAACCTTATCGAGCAGCTTCTGTCCCCTGACCCTGCAGGTCGTCCCTCTCATGCAGCGGAGGTGGTGTCTCGCCTGGGATCCATCCTTCAAACCAACGAGGTGGACCGAGAATCTGCGCAGTTCTCAACGCTGGCTTTCCTCCGCGACCCCCCGAGGTACGAAATGCGGCTGCGAGAGCATCACAACCGCAACCTTCTTGAACGAGGCAAGGCTGCTCTCCAGGTCAACGACCATCAACGTGCTCGCCAGATCTTCAATCGCCTGCTCGCGATCAATCCCGACCACCCCGAGGTCCTTGAGCTTTTGGCGAACGTCGCCACGCAGGGAGAGTCGTCACCCCGTTTTCCAGGCATCAAACCCTTGGCGAGCCTTGTTCTCCTGACTGGAGTCGGACTGACGGTGTGGGCATTCGCCCAACAAAATTCAATGCTTGCTCCTCAGGGGAATCCCGCTGCAGAGGCCCGTCCTGCTGTCCGCCCCTCCGTTGAGACACCGATTTCTGAACCCCTTGAACCGCCGACGGCTTCAATCGCCCCGGCGACGAGTGCACCCCAGGCCCAAGCTTCACAGCCCTCTTCGCCCTCCCTTTCGCCTCAAGGTGCAGGGTCTCTGGACTCCCCAGCCTCTCCCACCGTTGAGCCTCGCACTCTGGAACAGCTGGATTCTACACCCTCCAACGATCCAGCAATCGCCTCCACTTCCCCTGCGCCCGACAGCGACGAGGCCATCGTGAGGGTTGGCTTGTCGCGCGAGCAACGTGGTGTATGGGCCGATGTCTACATTGACGGCAAGAGCGTGGGAAGAACTCGTGGCGGCAGTGCTGCCCTCGAAATCGAGGTGTCTCCAGGAACCCACACGCTGAAAATCACCAACGACTACGCGCTTGCTTTCGAACAGACCTTTGTTGCACTGCCCGGTGAGAGCGTCGCTATCGAGGAGGTGGTCCTTCAGAAACGCCCTGTCCGAATCCAAGTGAGTTCCAGCGTCCCAAACGACTGTGTGCTGGTGTTCAAGGGTCGTGATCTGGGAACCTTGGAGGCCCTGAGCTACCAGACCCGTCTAAGTGAAGCCTCGGACGCAAGCCAACTGCACATTCGCTGCGTGGACGGTACAATGCTTGGGCCATACCGCTTTCCCTCTGCCACTCCTGGAGAGGTTCTTCGGATGCCCCCTATGCCCTGACGGCAATGTCACGATTACCTCCAACATCCTCCAGCCAGAACCACTTAAAATGAGCAGTTTCAGTCAGTTACAGATCTGGCCCATCCCTTGCTTTCTGTTCCTGCACAGCGGATGCGTCATTGGACCTGTGGAACTCGTCGCGGACAATCTCCCCCCAGAGATCATCAATGCAACGAGCTTCAATCAGTGCCTGGCAGATTCTGACTGCACGGATGAAGGATTTGGAAACGTGATCACAACCTGTGACAACTGTGGCCTGACAGCCGATCTTGTCGCCTCCAACGGCTTGGTGTTCGCGATGGTCGAAGACGATGCTGCTGCGGAACTCGACTACCGATGGACACTCAGTGACAGTGGATGGTTGACCAATGCCATCAGCGATGAAATCGGTTCTCAAGTGGTCATTGCCGACATCGCTGCAGTGGACGGGGAGGTCTTGACGCTCCAGATTCTTGACGGAAGCGACTACCAAGTTCAGATGCGCTGGACCCTGGAGGGTACATGATCCGGTTTAGTCCTGTTCTCCTTTGCATCGCCTGCTCCGAGTTTGCCATGGATTCTGGGGAGTCCAGCGGGCCACCCACCTCGGACACGGGCATTGCAGACAGTGCCCTTGAATACGACGAGGACGTGCTCTCTCTGCGCATTGATGTCTATGCCGAGTCGGCCACCGACCCTGGACTCCTCAATCAGACCTTTCTGATCGACCCTACCGGCAACACCGTGGACATGCTGCTCCCGATCGAGGAAGCTGTGTCCATCACGGGTAGCCTCAGCGGTTTCCAGACCTTTCCCACAGCGGACGTGCAAGTCCCCGGGTCCTTGAGCGCGGTTCCGGGTGTGCTTCGTGCCTTCGTTCCAAACAGCTTGATGTCCTACTCGGTCGACCTCACAGAAGAAGGTGGATTCTCCTTTGAGGCTGTTCCCTCGGAAAACTACACACTGGCCTGGATCCCGAAGGCCCACGTCAATCTGCCCTTTGAAGTCGAAGAAGCCGTTCCTCTCCTCGAAAACACTGAAATCCAAAAAGTCCTCTCCTACGAAGAGAGCCTCGCTCTGTATGGTGCGGTCGAGCGGGCCGATGGCATGGGCATCCCGGGTGTGGACATCCAGGTCGTGGACACCCTCAGCGGGATCGGAAATCAGGGAACCACAACCAACACCATGGGGGGATACCAATTTCGCCTCTACCCTGGAGACTACACGGTTCGCGTCTCGGGACAGTCCGACGCGGGGCTTCCGACCTACAGCAGTTCTCTGATCCTTTCCGATGCCACGGTGGGCGATCGTGAACTGGACTTCAACCTGGGTGACCTCAACACCGTTAATGCCGATGGGCTTGTCCTTGGTCCCGGAGGAAGCCCTCAAGGAGGGGTCCTGGTTCGACTCACGGCCCTCTCGCTCGACGAACACAAGGGCGCTGGCTTCAGCACCGAATCAACCACGGGCTCCAATGGGCGATTCTCCATTCCAGTCCTCCCTGGATCCTACCAGGTGGAGTACATTCCCCCACACGACGGTCGGTTGAGTCCCAGACTCCTGCAGCAACCCGTGGAACTCAACCGCCAAGTGGTGGAGCTGGAGGCGGTCAAGCTGAGTGAGCGGCCCGTGGTGTCGAGTCTTCTCGTCGGTGTCGAGGGCGAGGGCATGCCGAACTCATTGGTTCGAGCCCAAGAGCGCGGATTCAACGGCTCGGTTTTTGAGACCTACACCAATGAACTGGGTGTTTTTGAGTTGCAAGTCAGCGAGGGAGGTCTGGACTGGACGCTCATTCCTTCCGACAGCAGCCGTGGTGCCATCACCTTTCTGAGCGCCACCGCTGAGAGCCTCAACGAAACCGAGATCGAACTGGTTCCAGGCCAACTGGTCTCGGGCTGCTTTTCCCACGACACTGGAACCGTAAACTATGTGCCTGTAGAGATTCGTCAGGACGACGGCGAGCTGTTTGCCTCCACCTTCACCGACGGTCAAGGCTGCTTCAGTGTCCGGATTGGGGTGGATTAGCCGGCCTCACAACACCCGGGGAAGCCTCTTGACGCCGATGGGCTTCTCCCCCCTCGCCACAGCAAACCGCAGAGCCTCGAGCGCGGTGGGCGCCAGGACCACGACCTTTGGCACCCGAACCCCCAGCACGAGCCAAGCGAGCACATCACCCTGTTGGGCCTCCCGCAGCGACGACTGTGTCTTTTTCTCCGGAGAGGCGATTCCCCGACGAACTCGGTAATTTCGAACGGCGGCACGGCTGACGCCAGCAAGATGAGCCACTTCTGCGTCTGAAACGCGGCCCAAAAGGTCCGCATAAACAGCCACCTTTGAGGAGCGAGAAGTCCCCCCCGATCTCGGCTTTGGGGCATCGATTCCCCGACTTCGACGGATCCGAGCAACGGTCGCAGCCGAGAGCCCTGCTTTCTCTGCAATGGACTTGTCCGGCAGACGTCCAAGCTGACCCTCAAAGGGAGACAGACGCATCTCCGAATACCGACGAGCATGCCGCCCCCGAGCCTTGGCCGGCTCCTTTGACGAGGCTGCTCCCGAAACAGGCCGTCCAGCTGGCCTCTTCTTTCGAGGGATTCCGTTCCGCTTCAGAGCCACCTGAATCGCCGCTGGGCTCACATCAAAACGGCGAGCCAGTTCGCGAAGCGAATGCTCGTCCTTCAGACGCACCAAATCCGGCCACCACGCTCTCTTTTCCAGCTTCGCCAAGAGCCTCTCCTAAAGAGGCATTAGCCTGCAGACCCCCGCACAGCCAATCCACAAGTTGACCCTCGGCATACCGACGGCTACCCTGCGGCAGTGCAGTTCCTCCTCTTTCTTTCGCTGGGCTCCGCTCTCTCGAACAGCCCGATTTCTGACGCTTCCGAGCCCGTCGTTGCTCCTGTGGAAGGTTCGACTGCGTTCGAACTGGATGCAGCACTCGAGAACTACCTCAACGGAGACCTCCCTGGCGCGCGTTCTGAAATTCGTCGCATCAGCCGACTCCCTGATTTCGAGGCTTTTGAGCGACGCGAGGAGGCGCTCATCTACCTGGCCGAGATTGAGTACTATCTGGGAGAACGCGAGGCAGCGTGGGAAACGTGCCAACGGCTTTTGTTGCTCACACCGAACTTTCGAGTGGACCCCTTCGTTCACCCACCGGAGCTTGTGGCCTTCTTCGATTCGGTAAAGTCCGCGTCCCTGCAGCCCGAGCCCCTGGCGCCCGTTCAAGTTGCTCCTCGGGTGCCGGGGTGGGCTCTTTTTCTGCCGGGTGGCATTCAGCTTCACCGAGACCAAGACGTTCTTGGCATTCTTGCGATTGCGGGCGTGGGAAGCCTGTCCATCAGCTCCGCTGCACTCTATGGAGCCTTGAGAGGCTACGACCTCGACCTTCAGCGCCCGGGGATTCAAGTGACCAGCATTGAAGATCGCCAGCGCGCCGACTCGCTGCTGCTGTGGACCAACGTGACGCGGTGGTCCGCAGTTGGCGTGTACGGAGCTGGCTTGCTCCACGGTCTCCTGTCCATCAACGGCATGGAGCGAACCCAGAGGGTCTCCCTGAGCCCCAATGGCATCCTGTGGACCTGGGAGTGGCCTTGACTGCCAAGAAAACATAGCCTCTTATGGTGCAACCGATGAGGCTCTGATGTACCTCCGCTATCAAGACCCCAACAGCAACGCGATTCGAGATTTCCCGATTCGAAAGCCCATTGTGTCCATTGGGCGAACCGGGTCCAACGACATTGTTTTGTCCGACGCCATGATCGCGCCGACTCACGCCAACATTCTTCGAAAGCCAAAGCATCTGACTGTCGCGGTTGTGGATCGAGGCAATGAACTCTACGTCAATGGAAAACGGGTTCGCAAAGCCGACTTGAAGCCAGGGGACACCCTGCTTGTTGGCATGTTTGAGTTGAGTGTGCACGAGGGAGAACCCAGTGCGCAGGCCTCTGCAAAAGACCTCGCACCTGAGCTCCAAGTCGATGCACTCGCACGTCTCGTCGCTTTTTCTGAGACCTTGATGGAGGAGGCCACTACCGACAAGCTCTTTGCAGCGCTGCTGAAACAGGTTGTCGAGCTTACCGAGGCGGAGAAAGGCTTTGTGATCGTTCTCCAGGATGGGAATCGGCACCTCGCCTCCTCCCACAACGTCAACAAAGGGGACCTCGATCTCTCCCGAATTTCGGACTCCATTGTGGATCGTGTCGTCGACGGTCGAAAACCCCTGATTGTCTCCGACGCCATGCGTGACCAGCGCTTCGGCAAGGCCAAAAGTGTTGTGGATCTGCAGCTCTCTTCGGTGATGTGCGTTCCCATGATCCACCGAAGTGAGCTCCTCGGTGTCATCTACTTGGGGAACGACTCGGTCAAGAACCTCTTCGACGAGGGGACTCTCGCATTGCTTCAGGTCTTCGCCGCCCAAGCCTCCCTTCTTGTGCACACCGCGTTGTTTCTGAATGAACTGAAAGTGAGCAACCGCAACCTCCGAGAGCAGCTCCGGAGTGCCTCACAAGGACAGATGATTGGCTCCTCAGGGTCGATGAAGGAAATCTTCAAGGTCATGCGGCGCATTGCCCCAACCGACCTCACCACACTGATCCTGGGCGAGACCGGCACGGGCAAGGAGATGGTTGCCCGAGAGCTTCACAGTTTGTCCGATCGTTCCGACGGCCCGTTCGTGTCCATCAATTGCGGCGCAATCCCCGAGAACCTTTTGGAGTCCGAACTGTTCGGACATCGAAAGGGGGCCTTCACGGGCGCCATTGCCGAAAAGGTTGGAAAGTTTGAAGCGGCAAACGGAGGCACTCTCTTCTTGGACGAAATTGGGGAGATGCCGGCCAATCTTCAGGTCAAGCTTCTCCGTGTTCTGCAGGACCGCAAAGTCGAGCGGGTCGGTGACCTCAAGCCCCGAGACGTCGACATTCGCGTGGTTGCGGCCACCAACCAGGATCTCGATAAAATGATCCGGGAAGGCAGCTTCCGTGAGGATCTCATCTACCGCCTCAACGAGGTCTCTCTGCAGCTTCCGCCTCTCCGCGATCGTGGGGATGACATCGTCCAACTCGCCCAATTCTTTCTGAGTCACTACGCTGCGCAGTACAATTCCAAGGTTCGCGGCTTCTCCAATGCCTGTACGGCATCCATGAAGGGCTATTTCTGGCCCGGAAATGTTCGGCAACTCGAAAATCGAGTCAAAAAAGCGGTCATTATGAGTGACTCTGCACTGCTCAATCCCGAGGACATGGGTCTGAAGGCGGGCGATAAGCGACACATCAAATCCCTGGCGCTCGCCGAAGAAGAGTTCAAGAAAAGCTACATTCGTGAGGTGCTGGACATGAACAATTGGAACAAAGCCCAGACTGCACGCGATCTGGATGTCGACCCGAGAACCATTTTTCGGTACATCGAAAAGCTCGAAGATTAGGAATGAAGCAGTTCGGACTCACAGGAGGGATCGCCACAGGGAAATCGGCTGTCGCCACGATCCTGCGCGAGGTTTTCCATGTTTCCGTTATCGATGCGGACCAACTGGCTCGAGACATCGTGGCCCCGGGACAGCCGGCTCTCGAGGAAATCCAGGAGCGGTTCGGACCCGAAGTGATTCTGCCCGATGGCAGCCTGAACCGAAAAGCTCTCGGCGCGAGGGTGATGTCCGATGAAAACGAGCGATTGGCCCTCAACGCCATCACCCACCCCCGCATTTTTCAGGCCATAAGAGAAGCGCTGGAGCGCTGCGAGACACGTGGGGAGACCGCCGCCGTTATCGAGGCCGCCCTGATGGTCGAGACGGGAAGCTACCGCAACTACGACGCTCTGCTGGTGGTCGATTGCAGCGATCAAAGGCAGCTCGACAGGCTCATGGCGAGGGACCAGCTGTCCGAGGAAAAAGCAAAGCAATGGATCGCATCCCAGATGCCCCTGTCGGAGAAACGGGCCGTGGCGGATCTCGTAATCCACAACAACGGCACCCTCTCCGACCTCCACGATGCGGTCAGAGTGGCCTGGTACCAACTCGTTCCAGACTCCGCTTCAGTACTTGATTAGGGAATGAACAGGCACACCCTCGAGAGCCGCAACCCCATCGAGAAAGCCCAGCTCAATCACAAAGCAACAGGCCACAACCTCCCCTTTCAGCTGACGAATCAGATCCACGGTGGCCTTTGCCGTTCCGCCGGTCGCTAAGAGATCGTCCACGATCAGCACCTTCTGCCCCGGACGGATGGCGTCGGTGTGCATTTCCAGTCGGTTGGTTCCATATTCCAGCGCATACTCAACGCCAATCGTCTCATACGGCAGCTTTCCCGGCTTTCGAGCGGGGACGAAAGCGGCATTGAGACTCATGGCCAGAGGGGTTCCAAAAATAAACCCTCGAGACTCCATCCCCACCACCACATCCACTTGCCCCGAGAACCGTTCGGCAAAGCTGTTGGTGATTCCCTTCATCAACGAAGCGTCTTGAAGAACCGGTGCGATGTCCTTGAACAGGATGCCCTCTTTTGGAAAATCTGGAATGTCTCGAATGGTGGTTTTCAAGCGCTCAGTCAAAGTCTGCACAAGCCCTCCAAGGCTACTCAAGCACCATACTGCGTTCCACCGCGTTAGGCATAGCGGGTTCAACATGGAGACTAGCAATGGACACGCCGTCGGTGGATTCGAGTTCTCGATTGTCGAGAGAGCTCGACCAATTCTTGGAGAGCCTGGGGGGCGAGGACAGTACTCTGGGAGCCTTGCTCGACAGCATCGCAGGCAAGGGCTTTGGACTCTTGCTCATGGTGCTTGCACTCCCGGCCGCCCTTCCCATTCCGGCACCAGGCTACGCAACTCCTTTTGGACTGTTGATGGTGTTCTTGGGGGCGCAGATGCTTGTGGGCAAATCGCATCCCTGGCTGCCCGCATCTCTTCGAGGAAAGACACTGAAGTACAAAACCTGTGCTTTCGCGGTTCGAAACTCGGGAAAGGTTCTGCGGTTGGTGGAGTGGCTCGTTCGCCCTCGTCTGTCAGGCCTGGCTCGAAACCGAGTGTTCCTCTCGCTGGTCTCTCTGGTCATCATTCTGATGGCCAGCTTCATGATCCTGCCGATTCCCCTCACCAACACCGCACCGAGCTTTGTGATCTTTCTCCTGGCAGCAGGAATGCTTGAGGAGGACGGCCTCGTACTCTTGGGGGGATTGATCCTTGCGCCACTGGCAGCTTTCATCGCCTCCATGGCGATTTATTATGCGGTCACCTACGGCTTCGAGGCGATCGAACCCATGGTCAAGGACCTACTCGGACTCCAGTAAGCCGATACCTGACCACTCCCTCAGTTGGGCCAGTACCTTGTGGTGAGTCACCTGCACCTCCAGCGGGACCACGGTGGCCCAACCTTCCTCGACCAAGTGGCCCTCTGAGCGGGGCGTTGCGCCGAAGTTGGAGTGGGGCCCTCCCAGCCAGCAGTAACGCCCCCCTCGCGGGTCCTGTCGTTCATCGACAAGAAACTCGTAAACGTGATGCCCCAGCTCACAGGCCTGCAGCCCTTTGAGTTCCTCCCTTGGGATGTCGGGTGCATTGATGTTGAGAATTGCATCGGTAGGAAATCCGCGCTTCAAGCCCTCACCAATGATCTGCTGCGCGGCCCACGCCGCTGCCTCCCAATGGTGAGACGACTCGGGTCTTGAGAAGTCCACATGAAGCGACACAGCGACTGCCGGTATGCCCTGCAGGAGCCCCTCTCTCGCGGCGGCAACCGTACCCGAGTAGTGCACATCCTGTCCGATATTCGCCCCGCGATTAATCCCGGAAACCACAAGGTCAGGCCTCTCTGGAAGAAGACTGTGAATCGCCACATACACTGCATCTGCCGGCGTCCCCTCCACCGCAAAACGGCGCTCACCGCACACATCGACCCGAAGCGGTTTGTGCATCGAGAGCGCATGGGACTTTGCAGACTGTTGGGCAGCGGGTGCGACGATCCACACCTCGCCGAAAGAGGTCAACGCCTGCTCTAAAGCTCGAATTCCAGGGGCATTGATCCCATCATCATTAGACAGCAGTATACGCATCCATGCCCTCCTTAGAGAGCTCTGGTATCGCACTGGGGAAAAGTCGGTGCGTCCTTCACGAAAATTGTCACTACACACCCTCCCTGGACTGTATTATTTCAACCATCCCTCCGAGCTTCCTGCTCCATGCCCAGGCACTTCCCATGCGTCCTCGCTACGCCGACCTCTTCATTCGGCTTCGTGACTCTGACCCCGTCAAAAGCGATGCCGCCTTTGACGCGATTCTGTTTGATCGTGGAGAGGCTCTCCCGGAGTTGATCGAGTGCTACGGCCTCGCCAAGAACGATCACATCCTTCGCTTTTATGCGGTCCAGCTCATGGGGTTCTCCGGACACAAAGGAGCGCTGGAAACTCTGCTCAAGGCTTTGGATGATCCGGAGCCGATGGTCCGTGCGGAAGCGTGCCGATCCCTCGAGGACCTCGGGCTCCAAGAGTCGGTCTCCCACCTCGAAGCGCGGGCAGAGGACCTCGACCCCACCGTACGACTGGCAGCCCTTGAAGCGCTGGAAGCCATTCGGAAGTGATCGGACTCCTCCTTCTCGCTTGCAGCTTCAGCGTTCCTGAAAGGCCAACGGATATCGAGTCCTACACACTGGCCTCCGTCGCTGAGGATCTCTCGTCCGGTCTCACTCATTGTTCCGCAATCCGTAAACCGGCGCTGCAAGCAGAATGCATTGCGTTCCAGGTGAGAGAACATGCCCGAAACCACACGGAGGCTTCTCAAGCCGCATGCGCCGCGATTCCTGCGGGGATCTGGCGAGACGAGTGTTTTTTTCTGCTTGCAGATGGAGCCATAGAGGCCTCTCAACCCGAGAAGACAGCAACCTTCTGCAAAGAGGCGGGCCGCTATTTTCAGCCCTGTTTCATGCACCTCTTCAAGGCCCACGCTGGATTTCTGCGGTCCGAACTCCCTCATGGTGCAGCTCATCAGGCCTATGAGAGAGCAGTAGCCCTTGGGGGTCCTGAGGCTCCAAAGGACTTTGCACACCGTGCCTGGAGTGTCTTCTTTCGAAGCTCGGGTGGGGAGGATCGTCTCTACGACACCACCGCCTGTACGGACCTTGGAGATCGCTCAAGAGCCTGTGTAAGCGGAGTACGGGAGGCCTTGATTCGACGACTCAACCGGACCACTGCGTCCCCCGATTTGTGCACCCTGGACCCCATAAACATCGACTCTTGGGTGGAACACCTCCGCGAAAAATCCGGAATTGCCATCGCCAAGGACACAGGACTGCTGGCAGTCTTGGAGCCCTACTACCGGCGCCATTGTCCTCCACATTCTGTGGACGACTAGCCCTCGAGACGAGCCCCACTCCGTTCTTTCTTGAATAAGGACAAGGTGCTTCTCGGTGGGCCAGCAACGTGAGCTCGACCCACGTCGAGAAGCGTTGTGGCACCCTCCCATCCTTCCCCGCTCGAAAGCACTCAAGTTTGCCAGGTCGAACCCGATGACGGACCATGCCTTCTCCTCTACTTCAGTTCGATCGGCAGTGGGGTCTCTCCTCATCCGAGTCCGAATCACCCATTTTCTTGCTGTCTGCGGGCTGGAGATCGGGGAGCACCCTCCTCCAACGCCTGCTGTGCTCCTCCCAAGAAGTGGTGGTGTGGGGTGAAGCCTATGCCCGCTGCGGCTTGATTCAAAAGCTGGCTGACGCCACTCGAGCACTGACGGCAAACTATCCCCAAGCCAACCACTTCATGGAAGTCGGAACCGCGGACTTGCAGGACAAGTGGATCGCCAACCTCTTCCCCCCACCGGCTGACATGAAAGCGGCATACAGAGCGGCACTGGATGCGTTCCTTCTTCGACCCGCAACCCGCGCGGGATACAGCCGTTTCGGACTCAAAGAAGTTCGGCTTGATGCAGACCATGGGCGTTTTCTGCAGTGGGTCTACCCGGATGCACGGTTCTTCTGCCTTGTGAGAAACCCATGGGAAGCATGGCAGAGTGCCCGAGGCCTGCCACTCTACCTCGACTGGCCTGACGTCCCAGTTGCCAGCCCAGAAGTCTTCGCGACCCACTGGCTTCGCTTGGTTGAGAGTTTTGCCGAATGGCGCGAGGAGTCCGTGTACTTCTTCCGGTACGAGGATCTCATCGGAAGCCCCAACGCCCCTCGGGCAGTCGCACACCATGCAGGACTGTCGAATGTTGACTCGGGAGTTCTCCAGCAGGTCATTGGTTCTCGCCAGAACAAACCCCCACTTCCCCAGTGGGAGGCGGATGCGATCACCCGGATCGCTGGCGAAGCTGCAAAACAGCTCGGCTACAGTCCGTCCCGGGCCTGCAAAGCCGCCTAGAGCAAAACCAAGCTCGCCCCCCACAGTCGTGAGGGGCGAGCCAGCAAGTGGTCGGGGAGACAGGATTTGAACCTGCGACCCCTTGACCCCCAGTCAAGTGCGCTACCAGGCTGCGCTACTCCCCGAACGGGGGCTTTTCTAATGGATTTCCCATGGAGAGGCAACCCACAACCTTGCTCCCCAGCCCCCCATCAAATCTCGCGGTCGCACTCCGCCCTCAACGAAGCGATGGACTGCCGCAGTCTCCGAATACGCCCCCCCACTTCGGCGAGTTTGTCCATGTCGATCCCCGGCCCCGGAGTCGCGCTGGGTGCAACTGCGACCGTATCCCCCTTCTGAAGGATTTTTCGAGCCCCAGAAATGGTAAACCCCTCCGTGTGGAGAAGCTTCTTCACACGAAGAAACCTTCCAATGTCTTTCTTCCGATACAGGCGCTGCCCCGAGCTGGAGCGATGAGGTCTCATTCGGAACTCA
The DNA here is from genome assembly GCA_036021505.1 of Myxococcota bacterium. Lineage (GTDB taxonomy): Bacteria > Myxococcota_A > UBA796 > UBA796 > CAJQPC01 > JAYXVV01. The sequence goes on from JAYXVV010000139.1 coordinate 31,893, forward strand.
GTTTCCCAGTAGCGCAGCACGTGCGGCTCAACACCAACCAACTCCGCTACCTCGCCAATCCGAAAGTAGAGCTTATCCGGTAGGTTTACCTCGCCCTGAGAATCGGCCATGACTACCCGAGGGTCTCGTTGAGGTTGTTTTTGAGCACGGGCGATGGCTTGAACACCAACACCTTACGACCGCTGATGACAATCGACTGATCGGTCTGCGGGTTCCGGCCCCTGCGTGCGTCCTTTTCCCGAACGAGGAAGCTTCCAAATCCACTCACCTTGACCTTTTCGCCATTCTCCAACGAACTCTTCATGATCTCGAGCACACACTCGACCAGGTCGGAGGCCTCTTTCTTGGAAAAACCAATGTTCTCATACACCTGCCGAACGAGGTCCGCCTTCGTTACTGTGCTCTTGCTCTGAATGTCTTGTGGCATGTTTTCCTCTTTAGGACCCGTCTGAGTCACCGCTCAGGTCCCAAACTTGAATCTCAATTTCGTCGGTTCTCAACTCGTCCTCCTCAGAGAACGATTCTATTTCAATGCGGTAGAGAGACTCTGCAGCCGAGTCGGCGTTCAAGTCGACCACTTGAAGCCCACGCTCTCCGGAGTCAATTTCAACAGACACTTTGTCCACCTGGTGGACATAAGCCTCTGCAATTTCCACTTCGATGAGGTGAAGCGTACCGGAAGGGCCCGCATCCGGATCGATGGACGCCCGCCCAATGGGGACGGCGCCCGTGCTCGACTGGAGGTCGATGCTGGCCATCTCACCGAGTTCCTCTGCCCCAACATCAACCACAAGGATTTCGCCCGTGGCATTGAAGCGGTCGTAGGTCAACTCGGTATCTTCAGCGCATGCCGTGATGCCGAGAAGACCAAACCAGAACAGGCGCCTCATCAGTTGCTATGCCAGAGCTTTTTTCGCGCTTTCAACGATCTTCGCAAAAGCTTCAGCGTCGTCGTAGGCGATGTTGGCAAGAGCCTTTCGGTCGAGGTCGATGTTTGCAAGCTTCAATCCGTGGATGAACTTGCTGTAGGACAACTCGTGCGGTCCAAGTGCTGCGTTGATTCGCACGATCCAGAGCCGCCTGAACTGCCGTTTGCGCTCTTTTCGCCCTCGGTAGGCGTTGGAGCGAGCCTTCATCACGGCCTCGGTGGCCTGACGGAGTGTGTTTTTTCGAACGCCGTGGAAACCCTTGGCGCGAGAGAGAATGTTTTTACGCCCAACCTTGCGGTTTTGGGCGCCCTTGATGCGTGCCATGACGCGACTCCTTGGTGACCGCTTCCCAAGCAACAAAGGCCGGTGGCGGTGGGGTCAGATGGGCCATGCTGGCCCGGAACAGTGGTGTTGGTGTCCCAGTTGCTGGGACGTCAAGTCCTCTTAGAACTTGTAGGGGATCAGGCGGCGGATCAGGTGCTTCTCAGCATCCACGATGGTGCCAGCCTGGCGGGTCTTGCGCTTAAGCTTGGTGGTCTTCTTCGTCAGGATGTGACGACGGTTCGATTTGTTGAATCGAATTTTTCCGCTACCAGTGACCTTGAATCGCTTCGCAGCTCCGCGGTGGGTCTTCATTTTAGACACGATGTACCTCGTTTTTATCTACTTCTTCGATGGTGCAAGAATCATCACCATTTGACGACCGTCCATCCTTGGAGCCTGCTCAATGACTCCGACTTCGGCCACCTCTTCGGCGAGTTTCCGACACTTGGCGTCGCCGATATCACGGTGCACGACTTCCCGCCCACGAAAACGTAGAGTTACTTTCACTTTATCGCCCGCCTCGAGGAAGCGACGGGCATTCTTGACCTTCACCATGAAGTCATGGACGTCGGTCTTCGGCCGCATTTTTACTTCTTTGAGCGTGACCGTTGCCTGACGCTTGCGGGCAGCGGTTTCTTTTTTCTTCCGATCGTACTTCATCCGACCGAAATCCCCGATTTTGCAGACCGGCGGACGTGCGTTTGGCGACACCTCGATCAAATCCAAGCCTCGATCCCGCGCCAAGGCGATGGCATCTTCCGTTAGAAACTCTCCAAGCTTTTGGCCTTCGTCTCCGATCACCAAAACCCTGGGAACCCGGATGCGCTCATTGGCTCGGGGTTCATCCTTTCGTGGAACACGTTCATCAAACTTTCTTGGTCGCTTCAAGCGCTCTCCAATGTGGGGGTGTAAAGCCGAGACTAATCGGTAAGTGTAGAGCCGGAAGGGTACTCTGAAACACTGAAATGTGCCAGGGAACACGCGACAGTTTTTGCACAGCCGCTTTGTTTTCGCAAAACCTATCTTACGAAAGGCACTCTCCAACGAAAAACCGGGCCCCTGTACAGGACCCGGTTTCGATGGATGGTAGGCACGGGCAGATTTGAACTGCCGACCCTCGCCGTGTCAGGACGATGCTCTCCCACTGAGCTACGTGCCTCCAAGGGAGTCCATGTTTATTGGGAGGGCCGACAAGCGTCAAGCGCACGGCGCCTCTTCGATACAAACCTCAAGCAATTCCCAGAATTTAGGTGCGGAATCTCCGCTGGAGACCGACTGGTCCGTCAGTTGCTTCAAGGAGGTGATTTGAGCCGGTTCAAATCCACAGGGAGAAATCCAACGGTAGGCATCGAGATTTGGCGCAAGGTTGAGCGCAAGGCCGTGCATGCTGACCCCTCTCGAAAAATGAAGTCCGACCGCCGCAATTTTTTGATGGCCAACCCACACCCCGGGGGCGCCCGCTTGCCTCCCGGCCTCCACACCATGGTCGGCTAAAAACCGAATGCACGCCTCTTCCAGTGCATGAACCAAGCATCGAACCTTGATGCCACGCTCGCGCACATTCACGATGGTGTAGGCCACCAACTGTCCCGGGCCGTGGTAGGTCGCCAACCCTCCCCGCTCCGATCGCTCCAAAGCAATTCCTCGAGCGGCCAAGAACTCTCGACTCGGCACATCCTGTATCGGGCGACGCCCTACCGTCACGACGGGAGCATGCTCAAGCAAAGCAAGGCACTCCTCAGCCTCTCCCTTCGAGACCGCTTCCCGCCGTTCGAGTTGGCGCTCACGCGCTTCTCTGTAGGCGACGTCGACTCCCCACCACTCCCGCCTCATCCGGCCGCCCGGAAGAAGTCCGATGCACGATACGCACGAACAAAATCAGCCACCACCACCTGTCCGATGGCCGCCACAGGGACTGCAATCAACATTCCGAGGACCCCTCCAGCACTTCCTCCGGCGATGATCACCACCATCACCATGAGGGGATGCAGCCCCACTCGCTGTCCCATGACACGCGGCGTAATGAGAAGCGTCTCTACGGTTTGGGCCACAAGAAAGACACCCACTGTCGCCCCAACGTGCCAATCCACCCCATGCTGCAGCACACATGCAGCAACGGAAGCACCGCACCCCACCACCAACCCCAAATCGGGCACCAGCGACACAACGCCGGCAAGGAGTCCAAGCGGCAGGGCCGCATCAACACCCACTGCCCACAAACCGCCCGTGTAGAGCAGCGACAGCACCCCTGCGACGACAAGTTGCCCCCAGAAGAACCCACCAAGTTTGCTGTCCACGCGTCGAGCAAGGCCCCGAGCATGCTGCTGGTTTCGTGGAGGAACCAGACCATCAAGCCAAGCCCAAATCCTATCCCAATCTCTCAGGAGATAGTAGCTAAACACTGGAAACATCAAGAGATTCATAAACCACAAGAAGAACCCCACACCCCCCATCATGGAGACGGAAAAGAGGGTCGCTACCCAACTTCCGGAGGCTCCCGGCGCCAGCAACTCCGAGCGCGATGAACGATCGATCGGGGTCCCCAACCACTCTTCCAGACGAAGCACCCAAGGCCCGAGCCGATCGGGAGCTGTCTCCCAATAGATTTGGAGTTGGGCGGCACCGTCCCGAACCTCTTGAACCAACATCGGCGCCAGCCCGATCAGAACCGCGGCCACAATGGCCAAGAAGCTCCAAAAGATCAGAAGGATTCCAATTTCGCGCCTTCGGCCCCGAGCCTCCCATTGATCCACCACAGGATCGAGCAGCCATGCGGTCCCTAATGAGAGAACCAGGACCCCGAAGACGGGCCGTGCAAGCCATACACCCACCAACACGGCCGCAGAAAGGCCGAGCACCCATGGGAGCCCGTGCTCCATACGGATGGGGACAGGTTCGCCTGTCGATTCAGGGCCGCTGCGTTCCTCGCTCAAGGCTTCACCACCACAACCACAGGGGCGCGCTGGAGCAAGGAGGTGCCTGCCGAAAGCACCCGCAACCGGGCAGCGTCTCGGCTACTGAGTACCAAATCGTGACTGTCCGAGATCGTCTGGGCGACCATCAATGCAGGCGTGTCCCCCACCCGTTCAACCACCGCCACATCTGCCGGATCCGTCACCCAAAGTACAGGCATCCGAACCGAGGCCTCCTCTTTGGACAGATGCTGCAGTTCATAGACCACGGCGCCGTCCGGGTCCAAGAGACGGGGAGCAAAGGACGGCTGAATGTCGAGGTGGCGTGCATCAACAACGATTCCCGACGACTTCATGGTGTCGCTCGGTGAGTCCGGCGGAGCAGAGGCGACTCTGGAGGAGTAGGGCCTCAGCCACTCGACCAGGTTCAGCTCACCGACAAGTCCAACCTTTCCGCTTGTGTAGTACTGCGTCTCAACAACCTGCCAGTGCCCCATCCCATCTGCGAGTCCAATCATGAGCGCCTCGCCCACATCCTCCCAAGTTGACACCGCCTCACTGACCGTCATGTCGCTGGTCAAAGGAAGCCCAAGAGCCTGATCCTGGATGCGCCCCTGGAGCTTCCTCCGTGCGTCCTTCTCCGTGGCTCGAATGTCTCTCCAGAAGGCCGTGTTCTGAATCAAGCTGACCTCCACCCGCAAAACTCCACGAGACCAATCCACCTCCCCCGATCGAAACTCCTCCACCACGGGCTCGGTGGCCAGAAGCAAAACTAGTGAGGCAATCATCATAGGAAACTGACGACTCCATTGCGCCGAAAGATGGTGGCGATTCCGTCTGTAAGCTGCTCATCGGGAGCGACAGCAAAACGTCGCCCCAACTTCATCACCACCTCTTTTCTGCCCTCGTCGACCAGGCGGAGGCGGGTCACACACTTGCCCTGTGAAGCTTCCAAAAGCTCCTGCATTTGTGCGATTTTTCCCGCACTTAGCTCTTTCCAGTTGAGCTGGAGGTGCACCTCCTGGGTCCCTCGCTCTCGAAGATCACTCAGGAGTTCCACAGACTCTGCGAGGATCTTGTCGCCCTCCCCGCGGCCATCTTTTTTGCCCCGAACCAGAAGAGGCTGATCCGACTCCAAGACCGACCGAGAGCTCTGGTAGACATCCTTGAAGAAGATGACCTCGACCGCACCGGTGTCATCCTCCAAGGTCACAAAAGCCATCTTGTCACCCTTGCGGGTTCGGATCACCTTGATGGTGTTGGGCATCCCCGCAAGCGCAACGTCCTCATCCCCTTTCTTGGTCGAAATTCGATCGATGCGGCAACTTGCATAGCGCTCTACCTCGCTCTGAAAGGCCTCCACAGGATGACCCGAGAGGAAAAAACCAACGGAGTCTTTTTCGAAGGCAAGACGCTTCCCGATGGGCCACTCAGCAACCTCGGGCAAGCGATAAGCGATGCTGGATGGCCCGATGCTCGTCCCGCCGAACAAACTCGCTTGACCGGACTGTTTGTCGGCCTGTTTTCTCTGGGCCTCCTTAATGGCGCCCTCGAGCCCCTCAAACAGCGCCGCTCGAGGCTCCCCTGTCCAGTCGAATGCCCCGCATTTCACGAGATTCTCGAGGACACGTTTGTTGATGCGCGAGTAGTCGAGAGCCTCCAAGCATTCCATAAAGCCACCGAAGCGGCCACCGGCCGCATCTCGAGCCTCAATGATCGCCTCGACAGCACCTGACCCCACATTTTTGACTGCAGTAAGCCCAAACCGGATTCGCCGCCGGTTGGTGGGAGGCACGTCAAATGCAGCACTCGACTCATTCACATCGGGAGGCAGAACCTCCAGGCCGGCTCGCCTGCAATCGCCGATGTAGAGCAACACCTTGTCGGTGTTGTTGGCCTCGATGCTCATCAAGGCTGCCATGTACTCGCCGCGGTGGTTGGCCTTTAGAAATGCGGTCTGGTAGCTGACATAGCCATAGGCTGCTGAATGGGACTTGTTGAAGCCATAGGCAGCAAACATGGCGAGCAGATCGAAGATTTCTCCCGCTGCCTTCTCATCAACGTCGTTGGCTACTGCACCTTCTAAAAACCGGCTCTTTTGACGGTCCATCTCCGCCATGTCCTTCTTGCCCATCGCCCGACGCAGAAGATCCGCTTCGCCCAGAGAATAGCTTGCCAATTCCTGAGCGATCCTCATGACCTGCTCCTGATAGACCACCACACCGTAGGTGTTCTCCAGGATCGGCTCCAACTGGGGAAGCATGTACTCCACCTGCTTTCGGCCGTGCTTTCGCTCGATAAAATCGTCCACCATACCCGCGCCCAAAGGACCCGGGCGAAAAAGTGCAACAAGCGCAACCAAATCCTCGAGGGTGCTCGGCCGGAGCTTGGTGAGGAGA
>JAYXVV010000140.1:0-20032 GCA_036021505.1 Myxococcota bacterium
GAGCTTCTACACGGGCACGGCCGCGGGTTTTGCGGGTGGGACGACCATGATCATCGACTTCGTCATTCCGGGACCTCAACAGCCGTTGATGGAGGCCTGGCGGGACTGGAACAGCTGGGCAGAAAAGGCAGCCGGAGACTACTCCTTCCATGTCGCCGTGACCTGGTGGGATGAAACGGTTCATCGGGACATGGGGACACTCGTCAACGAATGCGGCGTCAACTCGTTCAAGCACTTCATGGCCTACAAAGGCGCCATCATGTGTGACGATGAGGTGTTGGTCAACAGCTTCACCCGCGCTCGGGAGCTCGGTGCAATCTGCACGGTGCACGCCGAGAATGGGGAACTGGTGTTTCGACTGCAGCAGGAGATCTACGACAAGGGCATCCACGGGCCGGAGGGCCATCCTCTGTCGCGTCCACCGGTGGTGGAAGGGGAGGCCGCAAACCGGGCGATTCAGATCGCCAAGGTGCTCCATGTGCCGCTCTATCTGGTTCACACCTCCTGCAAGGAAGCCTTGGACTGCATTCGTCGCGCTCGCGATGAGGGGCAGAGGGTGTATGGGGAGGTGTTGGCCCAGCACATGGTGATCGACGACTCGGTCTACAGGAACCCGGACTGGCGGTCCGCCGCTCACTACGTGATGAGTCCTCCCTTCCGGCCGAAGGGCCACCAGGAAGCGCTCTGGAAAGGTCTGCAGGCTGGAACGCTCCACACCACGGCCACCGACCACTGCTGTTTTTGCACTCCACAGAAGGAAGCCGGCAAGGATGACTTCCGGAAGATTCCGAATGGCACAGGAGGCATCGAGGATCGCCTGAGCGTGCTCTGGCATCACGGAGTTCGCACAGGACGTCTCACACCCAATGAGTTTGTCGCGGTCACCTCCACCAACTGCGCCAAGATTTTCAACATCTTCCCTCGAAAAGGAGCCGTAGAAGTCGGTTCGGATGCCGATCTCGTGGTGTGGGATCCCGAGGCGACGAAAACCATCTCCGCAGAAACTCACCATCAAAACATCGACTTCAACATCTATGAGGGGATGGAGGTGACAGGACTTGCCGCCACCACGGTGAGCCAAGGCAAGGTGGTGTGGACCAACGGGGAACTCCGTGCGGTTGAGGGTGCAGGACGACACGTCAAGCGCCCTCCCTTTGCAGCGTTCTACGATGCCATCACCCGCGTTCGGGAGCATGCGGAGCCTTCGCCTGTAAAACGGGATTAAAACCGCCCCCCTCGGTAGGGAACACTCGCCCGATCGCGCTGAAGCGTGCTATCAGGGCGAATGGACCCGTTTATTCAAGCTGAAAGCAATGCCGTTCTCGTTCGTGGAGCGCGTCTGATTGACCCCGAAGCCGGGATTGATGAGGTGGTGGACCTCTTGGTTGGGCCCTCTGGAATCGAGCGCAGTCCCAGTGTGATCCCAGCGGGCATTCAGGAAATCAGGGGTGAGGGCCTCTGGGCCCTGCCAGGCCTTCTCGACATCCAAGGTCTCTTTAGCCAGCCCCGCTGAGAGTACAAAGAGACGATTGACTCGGGAAGCCGAGCAGCCTTGGCCGGTGGAATCACCGGTGTGGTCGTCATGCCCAACACCCAGCCTTCACTGGATACCCCTGAGAGCGTGATCTTTGAGTCCGAAGAATCCCGGCGTGTCCGAGGAATCGACATCCATGTCGCAGCAGCAGTCACCATGGGACTCGGAGGAGAGACGCTGACGGATCACGGTGCTCTGAAGGAGGCGGGTGCTGTTGCGGTTACGGACGACGGTCTACCCGTGATGGACGATGCGGTCATGGAGGCTTCTCTGGAGCTCTGTGTGGAGAACGATTTGCTCTTTATGCAGCATGCGGAGGACACGGATCTTACCCAGCATGCGCCGATGACGGAAAGCGACGTCTCCCGAGCACTTGGTGTTCGCGGACAGTCCGCGGAAGCTGAGGGCATGATGGTCGAACGTGACATCGCGCTTGCGGAGAAAACGGGCGCTCGCTACCACGTGCTTCACACCTCCACCAAGCGCAGCCTGGATGCGATCCGAGCCGCCAAAGCGAAGGGTCTACCGGTCAGCTGTGAGGCTTCTCCGCATCACCTGCTCCTGACAGTGGCAGCCTGTGCGGGAGGAGACCCCAACACCAAGATGAATCCCCCTCTACGAGAAGAGTCGGACCGGCAGGCTCTGGTGGAGGCCTTGGCAGATGGAACGGTGGACGCAGTGGCGACGGATCATGCCCCGCACAGCACCGAGGAAAAGGCCAAGGGATTTGTTGATGCTCCCTTTGGTGTCATTGGACTGGAGACCGCTTTTGCGGCACTCCTCCGCTTCGTGCATGACGGCACGCTCTCGGACACTCGGGCCGTTGAACTGATGACCAGCAGTCCCGCTCGTGTCGTTGGGCTTCAAGGAAAAGCAGGAACCACAGCAGGGGATCAGGCTCTGGCGCACCTCTGCTTGGTGGATCCCAGCCACGAATGGGTGGTTGGAACCGAGCATTTTCATGGCTTGTCTTCCAACTCAGCCTTCATCGGCCAGCGCTTCAAGGGGAAGATCGCTGCGACGTTCTTGAACGGCGAGCTGCGTTTCATAGACGGGTTTGCCCGCGACCGCCTACACGCGAGCGAGTAGCCGTCTGAGTCGGTTGGTGGCCTCTTCTTGGGCTTCCCGGTAGTCCGGTGTGTCGAGAAGGCTCTGGCTAAAACGGCCCCTCTCGCCGCGCCATTGGCCCTGGATCATGACGTGGTCAATCGCGGGTGTCGCATCGGACATGGCCACTGCCCGCAGGGGCAGGGGGGCCGGCCAGGTCGCGGGGTGGTTCAGATCCCAGAGGATGAGGTTGGCCAGATGTCCTGTTTCGATCCGTCCGACCCGAAGCTGCGGGTGAAGTCGGCCTGGAGACTGCCAGACCCAACTGAGCAGACGCTCCACGGACAACGAGTTGGCCGTGAGGTCGTAGGTTCCGACGCGCTTGTTCTGGAGGGCTTCAAAGGAGGCAAGATCACCCATCGCTTCCGCGTCGTTCCGCTCGGTTGACCAGGTGCCGGAGAGCGCCGGGCCACCGGCCACGAGTCGGAGCTCTTGCTGGACGTTCATGCTGTCGTTGCAGGCACCGCAGTCGGTCCCGAGTGCCACGCTCAGATTGCGCTGCACCCAGCTGGAGAGAGGAGCGGGAAAAGCGAACTGAGCCTGCGCGAAAGGGCAGTGGCCGAGGACATCCATCTCGGGATCCAGCAGGTCGAGCTCTTGGCCGCTGACGAAGAGCGCATGCACGATGAGAAAGACGTGTTCGGCTCCAAGGAGACCGAGACGGTGCAATCGTGTGATGGGGGAGCATCCGTGATGCTCGAAGCTGCGCTGGGTTTCCTCAATGGACTGAGCCACGTGGGCGTGGATGGGAACCTGCAGCCGCTCCCGAAGCTCCCGCACATCGTTCCAGAGACGATCGCTCACCGTATCGGTTGCATGAGGACCGAGTGCCGCGGCAATTCCCGAGTTGAGCCAGTCGGTGCTCGTGGCCAGGACCTCTGTGGCTTCAAGTTGTGCGTCGAGTTGGGACACTCCGGGCCCGGAGAGATCTTGCAGGGTTGGAGCCACAACGCCGGTCAGCCCAACATCCTTGAGGCCCTCCGCTACCTGGAGACCCCCATAGTAGTGATCCCAGACCGTCCCGGTACCGGAGCACAGGGCTTCATAGGCACCCATTCGAACAAAGGCACGAATGTCACCCGGCTCAAGTTTGGACTCCACTTGATAAAAGAGCTGCTCGACAACATTGCCCCGCATACGGTCCAGCTGCCCGACCCCTCGCAGGGCGCTGAGTGCGAGGTGGGTGTGGGTGTTGATAAAAGCAGGGCTGAGCAGGCGCTCACCGAGGTCCTCAACATCGGAGTCCCCGCGCTGCTGGGTGGCGGATGCACCGGTTTCAACAGCAGAGATGGTGCCCTTCGAGAGGGTGACGAGAGCGGGTTCAATCCTCAGATCAGAACGCCCTCTCGGCAGCACAACGGCGTCGCTGTACAGCTTCATTTCACTGTCTTCTGCAGAGTTCCGGGCTGTTTGATCGTGATGACGCCGGCCCACATGCACATGCATTGGCTGTTGCTGGTCAGGACGGGCATGTTGCCTGCCGTGACTGTGGGGGCACCGGGAACCCATGGAGAGGAAGTCGCGGGCACGCAGGGCATCGGTGTGAGTACCCCTGCTGCGGCGGAGGTCGCCGCGGCCACCTGAGGATTCGCGATGGAACGGCAGACCCCGAAAGAGGGGATGTTGGCCATGGGCTTGAAGTCCATGGTGGTCGCGGCCGGTTTGTTGTCGATCATCACCATATGGCCGGGGATCACCGTGAGCGGCGCGGGGGCCGCACCCATCGAGCATTGAAGCAGTGCACCGGTGGTCACAAGATCAGGCATGCATCCAACCTATGGGAGAAGGGTGGGCTCGTGCAACAGGCTTTTCACCCTGAGGGAATCAACGCTTGAGGCGAGTCTCATCGGGTCGTGCAGCGAGGGTCACCGTCAGGGTGCGTTCAGATCCATCGCGCAACACCGAGAGGCGTACGGATTGACCCGCGCGTTTGCTTCCAATCATCCGAACAAGCTCCCCAGAATCGGCCACGGGTCTCCCGTCGATGCGGGTGACAATGTCACCAATCCGGGCTCCCGCCCGAGCTGCGGGGGAGCTTGGGTACACCTCCGAGAAGACGACTGCCGCAGAGAGCGTCTGCAGCCCGAGGCTCGCGAGTTGAGAGGAATCAAGGTCGCGCAGGCCCACACCGATCCAGCCTCGATCGACGCGGCCGCGATTTTTCAGATCCTCGAGGACCTCCAACACCATGTCGGAAGGCACCGCGAAGCCGATTCCTTGGCCTACGGAAGAAACCGCTGTGTTGATCCCGATCACCCGACCGGAGAGGTCGAAGAGAGGACCCCCGGAGTTGCCCGGATTGATGCTCGCATCGGTTTGGATGAAGTCGTCGTAGGGGCCGGCACCGATGGACCGCCCTTTGGCGCTGACGATGCCCTGCGTCACAGTATGGCTGAGGCCAAAGGGGTTTCCGATAGCGACGACCCAGTCCCCCACGCGGAGGGACTCGCTCGGGCCGAGGGAGACAAATGGCAGCCGCTCCCGGGTGTCGATTTTGACAAGGCCGACATCGATTCTCGGGTCCGAACCGACCACTTGGGCCTCGAACTCCCGTTCGTCCGCCATGCGGATCGTGATGGACGTTGCGTCCTCGATCACGTGGTGGTTGGTGAGGATGTAGCCGTCGGCGGAGATGAGGAAACCGGAGCCCTGATTTTCGGAAAGTCGAGGCGTAATGCCAAAGCGTCGGTAGTATTCCAGTGCCTTCGGATCCATCTGAGATGGACCGGTAGAAACGGCGAGGTTGACCACTGCAGGGGCCATCTTTTCAACCAAGGGAGCCAGTGACTGCGCGGGATTGTAGTTCAAACCCACATTCTGGGCGCGGTCTTGAGCGTGGGTGACCGGGGTGGGGTTGTCCAGTTGAGGGGCGAGTAGGGCAAGAAGGGCGATGGGGAGGATGGAACGCTTCATAGGAATCTCCAAGAGAAAAACGCCCGAGCTACGCGTCTGCTTCCTTTCCAAGCATCAGGAAAATCCACGCACTCAACGGTCGAAATGGCGCCTGATGTTTTGGCGGTGACCTGTGCTAATCTGACGAGGAAGGAGGGTTTCATTCGGTACAGGATCGACCGGCACGACAGAAGTCAACTCGAACTCAAGCTGGACTATCCACTGCGACCTGGGGTCCGGGAACAAGCATACACGGTCGAGACCTTTTTGTTCATTCCTCGGGTGCTGGGCCTCACAAAAAACAACTACTCAAGCTCCGATTTCTACGGGGACAGTGTCTCTTTTCTTCGCATGACTACGCCGCAGCGTCAGCTCACGGAGTTGACCGAGAAGTCCACGATCAAAGCCTGGACGGGAGACATCAAGTCCGAAATTGCGGCGCTCACTGGAGGGAATTCGGAGGACTCCAAGTTGGCTGAGCACAACATTCGTTTGATCGGGTGCGTGTACAAAGGAGCTCTCCGGACGGCTCGAGACGAGTTGGTTGACGCAATTCGGAGGGAGAGTGAATCGAGCTCTGTCGGTTTCTTTGAATCCGTGGATCAGTTCGTCGAGGATGTCCAGGGGGCAGTCAGGCGTCTTCGAAAGTTGGGGAAAAAGCTGAGTTCAACTGAGCTTCCTGCCTCTCTCAATGAGTCCTGGTGGGCAGTGGATGAGTACGTTTCCTTGCTTGTGGAGGAAACCTGCACTCAGGCGTTGATTGAACTCGACCGGCTCGACAAAAGGGAGGGCCTGGAGAGCCGACAGGAGACGCTGAGAGCCATCGCAGTATCGGAGTATCATTACCGCAGAAAGCAGGGCTGGGAAACCTACGCCGATCCGAGTGGAAGCAATGAATACCTCGCTCACCGCTGGCGAGTCCTGAAGCGTTTTGTGAGCGGAGTGCTTTACGTGGATGTGGATCGCGAGGAAGTTGGGTTGTTGGCCCGGGACATCGCAGGCGTGATCGCGGCAGCAATGGCGATGCTTGTGGCCACGCTGGCCATCTTGTTCATCAACGAGCACTGGCCGGCGAATCTGAGTTGGGCCTTCGTCTCGGCCATGGTCGCGATGTATGTTGTGAAGGATCGGGTCAAGGAGTGGGGGCGTCGAGGTCTCGGAGACCGTCTGACACAGAATCAGGCAGACCACGTCCTCAAAATTCGAAGTCCTGTCACCGGGGATCTGCTGGGGTCCTGCAGCGAAGATCTCCGTGTAGGTCGAACCCAGGATGTCGCTTCGGAGGTGCTTGAAATTCGGAACCGAAATCTCTCGGGGCATGAGCAGATCCACGGTCGTCCGGAGACCGTGATCTGCCACACCAAGAACATTCGTCTCAGCTCAGAGGCACTTTCGTCGTCCTTTGCGGGGGCTGAGGGAATCACAGACGTTCAGCGGCTGAACATCGCGCGGCTTCTCCACAGAATGGATGATCCCTGGGAGTCCTACAATTTTGTGCATCCAACGCAGGGAACGATCGAGAGTACCCGCTGCAGGCGGGTCTACCATGTGAATGTCATCTTGCGCTTGAGCACGCCCGATGGGTTCTCACAGATGGAGCGATGCAGGGCGGTACTCAACAAGAAAGGTTTGCTGCGGATTGAACTGTTCAATGAAGACAACGAGCCCTCTGTGGTGTCCTCTGCAGCAGGGTCGATGCTTGAAGAATTGCCGGCAGTCGACATCGGAGAGGACTTTGACTGAAATCACTCTCCGCACAGCTCTCAGGGGTTCGCCGAGTGATCGGGGAACGGGGCCACCCGGGTGCTGCTGCCCCCAAGCGACGCGAAAAGAGAAACGAGGCTCTCTTCACCACAGCGGTGTTCACGAACGCTCTCTTCAACACCAAGCCCTCTGAGAGAGGCCATTGTGCAGGGCGATTGAGCAGCCTGAAGGGGATTAGAGTGACCGTCGGAAGCGGAGGGTCCCCAACAGAAAACAGGCGGTTCCACAGGCCAGCAGAATGCCGCATGGTTGGATCATGTCTTGCAGACTGAAGCCGCGCCAGAGACCGCCTTCAACCACCATCACCGACCACATAATGGGACTCACCTGACTGGCACTCACCATCCAGTCCGCCATAAAGACAAGGGGAATCATGCCGCCGCCGAGCATGGCAAAAAGCATCATGATGGACCACCCGATGTTGCTCGAACTGCGCTCGTTGTTGCCGAAGGTGGCCAACAGCAGCATCATGCCGGTCATGCAGTAGGAGACACACAGCAGGCCCAGAGAAAGCAGCGGCCAAGACACGGGCCGAATTCCGAAGACGGCAGCTCCAACCGCCAGCAGGATTCCACAGACAAGCAAACTGAGAAGGAAGCAGGCAATGGCCTTTCCTGCCAGAACATCGCCAGAGTTGAGCGGGGCCACACGAAGACGCAGCAGTGTGCCCGTCGTCTTTTCGTTGACGAGAGAGGTGCTGAAGGACATGACGACCGAGAGCAGACCCCAGACAATGCCTTGGGGAAAGGAGAGCTCAAAGGGCTCGGGCATCACCGTTTCGCTGCTGGATTCGAGGCCCTCGATTTCAATGGTCATCGGAGCAATCTGCTCCGAGCCAAGGCTCTCAAGAGCGTCCCGGGTCAACACGCCCTCCAGCATGGCGATTTCCGCTCGTCGAGTGGGGTCCACAAGCAAACTCAGAACGGGGGGAGGACCGCGACCCATCCGTTCCAGTTGGGCTCCAAAGCCCTCAGGGATTCGGATCAGGCCGGCGATGGTGCCGGCCCGTACCGCGTCTTGAGCCTCCTCGTGGCTGAAGTCCATCACTTCGATTGCGGGGTCTCCTGTGAGGGCCTCGCGAAAGGACTGTGAAACGGTGGTTTCGTCTGCGTCGTACACGGCCATGGGGATGGAGCGTCCATCATCTCCTGCGTACATGGAGCCGAAGAACACGGCAAAGATGATGGGAAAAAAGAGCACGAAGAACAGGCCGCTCCGATCCCGTGCGATGAGACGAAGGTCTTTGCATGCAATGGCCCAGATCTGGCTCATGAATCCCTCAAGCTTCGGCCAGTGAGGTTGAGAAAGACCGATTCGAGATTGGGGCGCTCCGTATGAAAATCGCGGAGATTTTCGACTTCCGCCAGGGCGCGCAGGGCTTCTTCGGGGCTGCTCATTTCGAAGCGGTGCTCTTCTTCTTGTCCTCTCGCGATGACGGCATGGGCGCCTCCGTGTTCAGCAATGAGCTCCTCGACGGTACCGACGGCCAGCATCTTGCCTTGGTCAATCACGCCCACGCGATCACAGATGCGTTCGACCTCCTCCATGTAGTGGGAGGTGTAGAGAACGGTACAGCCCGCTCTTTTGAGGTCAAGAACACGCTCCAAGATGGCATTCCTGGACTGGGGGTCCACGCCCACGGTCGGCTCATCCAACAGCAGAAGCTTGGGTTGATGAAGCAGGGCCGCAGCGAGATTGAGTCGGCGTTTCATTCCCCCAGAGTAGGCCTCGGCTCGATCGCTCTGGCGGTCACGGAGTCCAACAAAATCCAATGCCCAGTCCACTCGCTCGGCGAGCTGGGTGCCCTTGAGTCGATAGCACTTGCCGACAAACTCGAGGTTCTCTCGGCCGGTCAGGGAGTCATAGAGGGCGAGAGACTGAGGTGCGAGGCCGATGGATTCCCGCACGCGTGGCGAGCGTGGGGTGCCTCCGTCACCAATTTGAATCGCTCCACTGTCCGCCTCCAACAGGCCAACAATCAGATTGACCGTGGTGGACTTTCCCGCGCCGTTCGGTCCCAAAAATCCGAAAATCTCCCCCGAATGGATGGTCAGGTGCAGATCATCCACAGCTCGATTGGAGCCAAAGGATTTGGAGAGATTGGAGAGATGAAGCATGAGTGCAGCGGATCATAGCCCACGGGGGAGGTGATGGGAAAAAGGCTCCAGGGGGCAGGCGGATAGGGGGAGGGGTGTGTTAGGAAACAAGCGGGGGGCCGAGGAGAGAGACATGTTTCGGTGGCTTGGTTTTGCGGTACTGGTGGCGTGCGGGACTCCTGATGCTCAAGACTCTGGCGTCAGCGAGTTGGACTTGGATGCCGTGGAGAGCAGCGAGCGCCCGTCGCAGCGCAGCGAGATCTACGGAATCGCCGACGCGTTGAGCAACAGCATTCTTGTCTTTGGGGGCAACGAGGGACCGATTGTCAATCAGTCCCCGAAGGCGGCCTTCCTGGAGGAGACGTGGCTCTTTGAACCGGGCTTCGGGTGGACGGAGGTTGAAGGAGTCGGCCCATCGGCCCGCGGCCGCTACGGAGCCGCGTACGATGCAGCTGGACGACGAGCCCTGATCTTTGGAGGCCGCTACCGCGATGAAGGGGCCTCGGGGGATTACACCCTCTTCCGGGAGTTGTGGGCCTTTGACTTCGTGTCGCGTGAATGGAGCCTGCTCTCCGAGAAGCAGGGACCCAAAAAACGAACCTATCCATCCATGTTCTGGGATGACCAAGAGCAGGCCCTCTACCTCTTCGGGGGAATGACCAACAAAAGCCCGATGGTCATTGAGGTGGCAGAGGATCTCTGGCGCTACAAGGATGGACAGTGGGAAGAACTCGAGATGGGCGGCGATGTTCCGTCAACCCGCACCTTCTTGGGAGAAGCCTGGGACCCCAATCGACGGGAAATGATCCTCTTCGGTGGCCAGATTGGAAACTACTGGGATCTGGCCTACAACGAGACCTATGCGTTGAACATCGACTCTCTGGAGTGGACGCGATTGAACAAGGGCAACAAGAACAGCCCGAGTACACGAATGCACGCTCAACTGACCTACGATCCGGTGGCAGAGCGCGTCCTTCTGTTTGGTGGACACACGGACATCGGAGACGCCAATGATCTGTGGGAACTGGACTCGGAGACGGGCAAGTGGTCCCTCCTCCGGGAAGCAGATGGGTTCACGGGTGAACCCTTGGGGTGCATGGACAACGCGTCTGAGGTGCCCGCAAACTACGTGGACCAAGATCTGACCGCTCCCGAGCGACGGCACCGAGGAATGTTTACGGCACTGCACAACAGCTTGTGGATCTTTGGCGGGATGCATGCCGAGTGTTCGGATCACCTCGACGACACCTGGCGTTTTGGGCTGGACGGGGACGACTGGGTCGAGCTGCTGGAAGCGCGCACGGGGGAGAGTTGTGCGAGACAGGCCGCGGACTGTGAATGTCTCTGCTACTGACATTGCTCGGCTGCGCTTCAGGCCCGGTCGATGCAGGCGTTGAATGGGCGCAGGCGATAGAAATCGGTACGGGAGAGTGGGAGTGGTCCACGCTGGAGGATGGCGCAGACATTCCGGTGATCATGGGACCGCAGGGGGGCTACCATCTTCTTGGGTCGGTGCGCGTGGCGGGGATCCTGGCAGGGGATCCCGATGATCTGGGCCATCCGGACAACCCCACCACCTCTTTCTCGGTGTTTCACGAGGAGCGAAACCTGACCCCGGGGGCGGTCTACGTCCAGGGGCTGGATCCCGTTGAAAACCCGGAGACAGGTTTCCAGCATGAGATGGTGGGACGCTTTGCGATTCTTGGCATCGAAGACGATGACGAGCTTGAAGGAGCTGCTCTCCGTTTTCATGTGCGCGTGGAAGACGTCGAGGGGAATGTCCTGGAGGACGAGCGAACCCTCTGGGCCTATCCGCACCCCAACAACCCGTGATTCGGCAGGGCTGAGCCGCCCCGGTTGACCCTTATGGGTGCTTTGGCGTAGAGTCGGGGCATCCAAAACGCCCCGTTGAATCCGGGCAATATCCTGTGAGGTATGCCATGCTCAGTGCCCTGTTGTTGATCGCTTGCGGAGGAGACGACTCCTTCGAGATGCCGCAGCCGTCCGATCTTTTCGAGGACGGGCGCTCCCTCTTGCCCCATGCAGCGGCCTACGAGGCTGGGGAGAAGGTCGTCGCTGGACTCTCGGTCTCGCGGGTGAACTACACAGAAGTCTCCGGGTTTATGGTTCGGGAGTCGGCTTGTGCTCTTGGGTACGACGGCGTTCCACTGGATGGGGGTCTCTCAGAAGAGGCTTGTCTGGAATCCGAGGAGGAATTTCAGCGCCGGCTTGATGACTGGAAAGAGCAACAGGAGGAGAGCCATTCGTACGCACCCGATCAGGTTCAAGCGCTCCTGCGTTCCAGTTCCAGCTTTGATGCCGAGTTGAATGCCTTGGGAGAGCTGGCCGAGGGGCTGCCCGAGCTTATGGAGATCGCAGCACACACCGCTGTGTTGGGGCTTCCCGAGTCGCCTTGGGACTGCGTAGAGGATCTCCTGGACACCCAGAGCGATCTGATGCGCGACATCGCACAGCAGCAGTGCAGCATCGCGGTTCGGGATGCTGAAAAGTCGGAGCGCGACGAGGTGCTTCGAGTGCTCGCACGGACTGCGACGAGGGCGGCTCAGTTGAAAGACTCGGGCCAGCGCTCGAGCAGCGGCGTTCATCCCTCCTGCAGTGCGGAGGTGTCTCACATTGCTGGCCTTCCACACAAGGCTCGGGTCGGACTCAGCTCAGAACGAGTGTATGCCATGTCGGTTATCGAGGGCGAGACACTCTCGATGCGTGCAAACGCTCGAGGCGGATCCGATCCTCGATTGACGCTCTATGCCGACGATTGCGGCACTCAGATTGGCTACGATGATGACGGGGGAGGGGGGAGAAACTCGTTTCTTCGTCACTATGTTCGGAACAGCGGGACGCTCTACCTCAAGGCCGATTTTTATGGTTCAGGCTCGGGCCAGGCGGATCTCATAGTGGACTCGGACGGCTCGGGAGGTCCAAGTCCTGAGCAACTCGCGGAGGCTCAGACCTATCTGAACTGGTTCAGCACGCATTTTTCGGGTGTGACGGAAGAACAGCTCGACAACGGGTCACCCGACGTGTGGGGTGAGGGGAGCGCACGCAAAGATCTCGTGGAGCGGATCATCTTGGGCTCGCGCAACTCTTCGGATTGCATTCTGGCCGAGTACACCGATCACGCGGCCATCACAAAAAGCATGCTCTGGGATGACG
This sequence comes from Myxococcota bacterium, assembly GCA_036021505.1. Taxonomy (GTDB): domain Bacteria; phylum Myxococcota_A; class UBA796; order UBA796; family CAJQPC01; genus JAYXVV01. Next base: position 12,568 of record JAYXVV010000140.1, read on the forward strand.
CCATCAATGCTTGCTCCAACCAGATCGAGGCTTCTGCCGAGGTGTTTCACAAGATGGGCTGGCCCAACGAGGACTGAGGCGGCGGAGCCGGTGACTCAAGGCTCTGGGGTCATGGGGCCAAGTCCGCCGTAAAGATCGCGAAGTTTTTGGGTGAGTTTGCGGCCTGAGGCGATGTCCCCGAAGACCTCTGCACCCAGGGTGGGTGAGCGAGAAAAGTCGCTCCGGTCGACGGCGTACAGGCCAAACTGAGGCCCGTAGCCCTCGGCCCATTCGAAGTTGTCCGTCAAGCTCCAATGGTAGTACCCGCGGACGTCTGCGCCCTCCTGTGTAGCCCGTTGAATTTGCTCGAGCGATCGAACGATGTTCTCGGCTCGGCGCTCTCCGACTCCTGTCGCGATGCCGGCCTCGGTGACGGCAAGTGGAATCTCCGGATAGGCGTCTGCAAACTCAAGCAGCACGTTTCCAAGTCCAGGCTCGAAGTATTCATAGGACATGGAAGGAACCCATTTGGTGTCGTCTTCGAGATTGAGGCAGGACCCCCCGCCCAAGCTGTCAAAGCCTGGAACACAGATCATGGCATCAACCCCGGGTATCGATTGAGACTTTCCGCTCACCCCCGCTCGAAAGTAGTACTGCAGACCCAGCCAATCGAGCTTGCCGGCCCATTCGGGGTGGCTCTCCTCTCCGACCTGGTCCAGGTCGGCGTCAAAACTTCCCCGGAGTATCGATTGAGGAAACAGGTGGTGGTAGACGTAGCGCACCCGATCGGCGGCGGCGGAGTCCTCGGGATTCTCACTGAGCTCACCGTCTCTGGAGGCCGCCCACTCAGCGACCGAGAGAGAAAAGCCCACCGAGGCGGCCACCCCATCTCCGTCTGCATCAACGGTGTCATGGGTCTTGATGGCGTCGTAGAGCGTTGCATGCGCTGCAATCAAGCCTCGCATGCTGGTTACGAGTCGATCAAAGTTGGTGAAGAGATTGAACTCACCAGGAGGGAAGACTCCCAGGCCAAAGCTCGCGAGCAGGTAGTTGACGGGCTCGTTGACCGTGCACCACTCGTCCACGCGGTCGCCGTAGCGCTCTGCAACGAGTGCACCGTACTCGCCGATTTCTTCCAGCAGTTGGGGCAGGCTCTCTTCGTCCGCCCATCCGCAAAGCGTCGTCTCCGTGGGTCCGTTGTCACACCCGTTCAGAAAGTCATTGGTCCAGAGGGGATTGGAGAAGTGGTGCAGGGTGATCATGGGACGAATGTTCGCGTCGACAAGGCCATCGATGAAGCGGTCGTAGTGGGCGAGGCTGCCCTCCTCGATCGCATCACGCTCGGGCTCGATTCGACTCCATGACAGACTGAATCGATAGGCATCCAGGTTCATTTCTGAAATGAGTTCAATGTCATCGATGGCCATGGTGTAGCCCAATACGGCCTCCCCGATGGGCTCATGTCCCTCGCCCAAGCCGCCCGCTTCCTCCGGAGAAGACCACGCCCACCAGTCGGTGTGGGGATTCTGGTCTTCGATTTGGGTAGCCGCTGTGGAAACACCGAATCGAAAGCTGCCTTTCCCGGAGGAGTCGGAGAGCGACCCTGGAGTCGAAAAATCAACATCGCTTTGCCCTGTGCAGCCTGCGAGAGCGAGCAGTAGTGTGATGGTCATGACGGAGTCCTCCCGGGGGTTTTGTGATGAACCTACACCTTGAGAATGACGGTTGTGTTTCAAAATGAAGATCTTTGGAAAAGAGCGGGGGTTGGGGGTGGCGACACGAGGGAAGATGCACCATACTCGGTCCACTGTCATTCGGGAGGAAGGCATGCGTTGTTCTCAAGCTATCGGTACGATCTGGGTGTTGGCTGCGGTGGGCTGTGGCCCGTCTTCTCTCACTCTGGAGGTGTCGGAGGGGGAGCCGGGTGAGGACCCCACAGGAGACACCGGGACCGTGACGAATCCCGAACCGGAGCCAGAGCCCGAACCGGAGCCCGAGCCTTTCGAATGGGAGGGGAGCTATTCCGGTACCGCTGAGATTTACCTCTGGGGCAATGGCTGGAACATCTGCCAGGATGACTCCGACAACGTCGTCTTCGAGATTGATGCGGAGGGGAACCTCACGGGTTCGGGCGCTTGCGATACCTGGCCAGAACCCTACGCGATGGAGTTTCGTGGAACCTCGGACGGTGCTGGCCGGATCTCTGGCACGCTCTCGACGGAGGTCTACATTGACACCTCGGGATCCAAGCAACCCTATGACTTCGACTTCTTGGGGGTTGTCGGCGAGGACGGTGTGGAGTTGTCCTGGGACGATGCAATCAGCTTTGACTACTGGGAGATGAAAGTTGATGGCGCCGTCTGGGCCAACTGAGCAATCCGGAACCAAGACAGCGCTTGCGGTCTTGGTTTGTCTTACGGGGTGCTACAACACGGACCGCGTTTGCTCCGAGGCAGCGGACTACGAGGCCTCGGTGGAACTGGGGGCGTGGTCAAATGGAGGGTTTTCCTCGCTTGAAGATGGCGATGCAGTTGCGCCCACCTTTGGTCCACAGGGAGGGGAGCATCTCGCCGCATCCGTCAGGGCCTCTGGGGTGAATCCCGGCAACGGTGAAATGAAGGAGGACAGTGGGGGGCTCCTCGGCATTTTCTTTCCAACGACGGGCGCCGCCACCGTGGCCACAGGAAGAGATCCGGTGAATCTTACGTTTCGTGTGCACTACGAGGAGGGCCTCTTGGAGTCTTCGGAGGTTGTCTTTGAGACCTTCTTGCAGGGCGATGTGGAGTCGGCGGTAAGCCTGGAGCAGACCGTGTTTATGAATTCGTGGCAGCTCAGCGAGGCCTATCCCGACGAGGAGTTCATCAACGCGACGATGCGCGTGAAGCTGGTGGACGCCTGTGGGACCGCGGTGGAAGACGTTCGAGAGATCCGCATCGTGAACACCCAAAACGACATTTAGCGATGCAGGCTTTCTGAACCGTCCATCCTCGGAGAGGAACAGAGGGTCTTGCCCGAAAGCGGTACTTGAGGTAATCAGCGGGGTTAAGGGAGCAACAGGCCTCTCGAAAGAAGGAAGACGGTTGGACTCAGCAGTACCGGTTGTGGATTTAGAGGCGTGGCGATCGGACCCCCGGAATTCAGGCTTTGTGAGTGGGTTGGGTGAAGCTCTTCGGTCGTACGGCTTTGTCCGGGTCCGAGGCCATGGTGTCTCTCCGGATCTCATTGCTCGTTCCTATGCGGCGGCCAAGGCGTTTTTTTATCAACCGCGCGAGAAGAAGATCGCCCTGGTGGTGCCGGGCCAGGCGGGCCAGCGTGGATACACGCCATTTCGGGCGGAGTCGGCGAAGTACACGGATGTACCCGACCTCAAAGAATTTTTTCATGTGGGTCGTGAGCTGGACCCGGAGCATTCCCTGGGGGGGCGCTATGTCCCCAACTGTTGGCCCGAAATTCAGGGCTTTCGAGAGACTCTTCTTGAACTCTACACGGCTTTGGAGTCGGTCTCGAAGGAGCTTCTGACCGCATTGGCTCTGCACCTCGACCTCGACGCCTCGCATTTTGTTGAAATGGCCGTAGACGGCGACAGTGTCCTGCGCCTTCTGCACTACCCCGCGACCGATGACACAACCTACATTCCAGGTGCGATTCGAGCGGCTGCGCACGAAGACATCAACTTCATCACCCTGCTGCTTGCCTCGACAGCGAGCGGGCTCGAGCTTCTCCGGCGAGACGGGTCTTGGATACCGGTGAATGCTGAGAAGGGCGAGTTGATTGTGGACTCCGGCGACATGATGAGCCGGCTCACCAACGGCGTAATTCCGGCGACAACCCATCGGGTCATCAACCCGGAGGATGGCACCACCGAGCGATTCAGCATGCCATTCTTCGTACACCCGCGTCCCGAGGTGTCGCTGGCAACTCTGCCCCAGTTTCGCGGGCCAGGTTTCCCAGCACCCCCGAGGGACCTCGATGCAAGAACCTACCTGCTCAACAGGCTGGAATCCTTAGGACTCGGTGACCTGTAGAGGGGTTCTCAGTCGTAGTCGCCTGAGGTCACAAACATCGTCGCAAGGCACATCTCATCCCCCGTGCCTTCTCCCCAGTTGAGGTCTTGGTCCGTGGGGTTGTCCCAGCTGCACCGCACGGAGAGTCTGTCCCCGGCCTCCAGCTTGACAGGAATCTGGAAGTCGTAGTCGCGCTGCCAGTTGAAGTCCCAGTCATCAATGTCCAAAAGACAGGTCTCTGTTCCATCGGAGTGCTCCACAAAGAAGCGTCCGGTCCGACCGTAGGTGTGCATGTGGAGGGAGGCCGTGTGTACCGTGAAGGCGTAGGCCTCCGGCAGTGTATACCCCCACTGGTGCTCCACTCCCGTGCTGTTGGCCGGGATCGGCATTTGGCCGCCGAACACCCACGCTGGATTGGTCCACGGCTGAATTAGGGCTGGATGGTCTACGTCCTCCTCCACAGAAACATCCATGCTCACCATGGCTTCCTCCGTGTTGTCCTCGTCTGCATTCATGTGAACTTGCAGCACGAGCTTGGAGCCAGCCTCCATTCGGATCCCCGTGCCCTCAGGAAAGTCTCCGCGGTTGCCCCCGGGAGCCCAGGACCCCAGCCAGCGGATGCTGCCCAAGGATACACCCGCACCAGGGCTCCCGTAGCAGGTCCATCCCTCGCCCGCGTCCTCAGCATCCGCGGCCTCGAAGGCCTCGACTTGTCCGGGTTCGGCAATGAACGTGATGACGTGGTGGACCAGCGCATCGTTGTTGGGAACCACACTGTACCCCGTTACAAATTGGTCGGTATCGTAGGGCCAATCCACAAGGAAGCAGCGGTAGTCATCAGGACTCTCTGTGGGAACATAGGGAGCTCTCATGGTGATGCTGTGGTCGACCCGAGAGAGGAAGCCCTCTTCAGGAGCCGCGACGCTGTCAGCTGGGGAGTTGGCGCTGCCCGCAGGAGCTCCGCCATCGACCCAGTCGAGAACGGTGTTGACTTGATCTTCCGGAACGAGTGTCTCGAATTTGTAGTCGTTGCACTCTTTGCTTGCCTTCCAGGGGGGCATGCTGCCCGATTCCATCGAGGCCGCCACAGCGGTGCGCACGACCTGAACCTCCTCAAAGCTCGACAAAGGAAAGGCTCCGATGCCACCTTCCGAGTGGCAGTCCACACAGTGGGCGTCGATGATCGGCTTCACATGCTCGTAGTAGGTAAGTCCACTGGCAGCAGAATCGGAAGAGTCGATGGGCCCGTCCGAGTCTGAGTTGGAGCAAGCGGGCAGGGCGAGGAGGACAACTGTCAAAGCTTTTTGCATGAGAACCCCAGAGAGTCAGCCTCTACATTTAGGGCAAAACAAGCGCTCATGCAAGCGTTTCTACCCGCCCTCGATGGCAAGTTGGTGTCGGCAATACGTTGCTCTTGTGGGGTAGGGCGATACCCATGAATCTATGAGCGATCATCTCTACACCCACATCGATCCTCCCAACCCGAGGCACCTGGATCGAGTCGTCGCGATTTTGGAGCGAGGGGGTGTTGTTGCTCTTCCTGCTGGAACCAACTGGATGTTTTGTTGCGATGCGGCCTCCAAAAAGGGTGTGGCCCGAATCCAAATGCTCAGACCGATGCATCCCAAAGAGAAGCCTTTTTCGTTGATCTGCTCCAGCATCTCCATGGCGTCACAGATGGCTCGAATCGGGAATGCTTCGTTTCGGATTCTGAGTCGAATCTGCCCTGGACACTTCACCATACTGTTCCGCAGCAGCAAGCACGTTCCCAAGCTTCTCGACAACAAGAGAGCCACAGTGGGAATTCGAATCCCCAATGAACCTCTGACCTTGGCCGTGGTCGAACACTATGGAAAGCCGTTGATTGCGACGTCGGTTCCGAGGGATTCTGAGGGACGCTTGATTACCATGGGATTTATGGTGCAGGAGTCCTACGGCCACGGATTGGACCTGGTACTCGACCTGGGCGAGGAGTTGATCGGTCAGGAGACCACCATCCTCGACTTTACCTCGGGAGAGGTGGAGGTGCTTCGAGAAGGGGCGGGGGATCTCGCTCTACTCTAACCCTCGGATCTCGATTTCGTTAAGGCCTCCGCCGTACCCGTCGTAGTCGGTGATCTGGAAGCGAATGACCTTCGTCTCGAGGGGTGTGCTCAGAGTGTGTGTCGCCCAGGCGAGATTGCTCTCGATGCCACCGCTGCCTGTCTCCAAGAGCTCCTGCTCGCCCGAGAACTGGCCGGTGGGCGATGCCCACAGCTTGTATTTGGCGTAGGCTCTGTCGTAGTTGGCGCCGTTGTGGGTGTTGAGGAAGCGAACCTCAGTCAGCCCGACAGTGTTGGGTATCTCAACATCAACGTAGCCGCTGTTGTAGTTGGGAGTCAGCCAGTAGCTGAAATCGTTGTACCCCGACTCGGTGATTTTTCCGTCGATGACCTTCGAGGCCCGATAGGCTTGGTCGTAGGTAGTATTGGCATTCGCCACACCGTTAGCTGCCAAGTTGGAACCCAACGAGCATGCTTCTCCCTGGTTGTAGAGCCGAACGATATCCGAGCTGCTGAGAGCACTGTCCCACAGTCGAAACTGATCCATCTGGCCGGAGAAATAGGCACTGTTTTCAGTGACGTAGCGACCCAGACTGAGTTCATAGTTGTCCTGCCAAGCTGTCGAGCCAACCGCAGTACTGGTCTGGAGAACCCCGTCCAAGTAGGCACTCAGAGTTCCCTGGTCATAGGTGACGGCAAGGTGATGCCAATTTCCGTCAAACAGACCGTTGAAGGTCACGTAGTAGACCTGGCCGGTCGAGTCGAGCATGCCCACGTAGAGGTTGGTTGAATAGCTGAATACCGAGTAGGTGCCCCAGTAGTAGCCCTTGTTCACGAGTGTTCTCCAGCTGCCACTGTTGCCGTTTTGGGCGAACCAGAGGTCGTAGCTAAAGTCGCCGGTTGGCGTGATGGCGGACTGGCTCGGCACGCGTGCGTAGGAACCTCCATCAAACAGCCCAACATTCCCCAGGTCCAGGGTGGCCATACGGTCCACCCCAACGCTGGTCATGTCCGCACCGGAGGCCGACCGGTCCGCAATGGTGTTTCCGTTGAGTTCATCGAAAGTGTAGAGAGCGGTCACTCCGTCAATGCATGCGTCTTCGTGGCTGACCTCAATGCTGTCCGCTGAGGGGTCGTAGTTGCCTTGGTTGTCCTCAGCAGAGACGACGATGGTGTTGCTTCCCACACTCAGTGGAAGGTAGGCCGTCCAGGTTGCGTAGGCATTCTGAGTTGAGGCCTCGATGCCATTGACCTGCAGCGAGGCGATGCCGGAGGCATCGTTCGCTGTTCCTTCCACCTTGGCGTAGGGCGTTCCAAAGAAGTCCCCATCCACGGGGCTCTGGATCTCGACCTCCGGGGCATTGAGATCCGGATCGGTGTCGGTGTCGGTGTCGGTATCCGTGTCGGTGTCCGTGTCGGTATCGGTATCGGTATCGGTAT
>JAYXVV010000141.1:0-14127 GCA_036021505.1 Myxococcota bacterium
GGCCTTCGAATCGCTCTCCGTGGCATACCGAAGGAGCGACGAGGTTGAGCCCACATGGTCTGCATAACCGAGGAGGGAGGGGTCGCATTCCGGGTGCGCGATCACTTCAGCGTCGGGCCGTTTTGTCTTGAGCGAAATGAGCTCCCGCTCGGAGAAGGTATCGTGAACAATGCAGACTCCCTGCCAGAGATCCATCTCCCGTCCCGTCTGACGAACAAGCCATGCACCGAGGTTGCGGTCTGGGGCAAAGAGGATGGGGCGGTCTGCGGGAAGGGAGTCGACCACCTTTTGGGCGTTGGAACTGGTGCAAATGATGTCTGAGAGTGCTTTTGTAGCCGCGCTGCAGTTGATGTAGCTCACGACCATGTGGTCGGGATGAGCATCCTTCCAGGCTGAGAGCTCGTCAGACGGGCACGAATCCGCGAGAGAGCACCCGGCTTCCATGTCCGGTACAAGAACCGTTTTGGTGGGGTTTAAGATCTTTGCGGTTTCGGCCATGAAGTGGACACCGCAGAAGAGAATTACGTCTGCATCGGTTCCTTTCGCGGCCTGAGCCAGTTGGAGGCTGTCACCGATGAAGTCTGCCAAGTCTTGAATCTCAGGCTCTTGGTAGTAGTGAGCGAGAATGACAGCGTTTCTCTCTTTTCGAAGACGGTCGATCTCGTCTTCCAAATCGATGGCGGGATCTATAAGGCTGTGCATAGTGAGTGTCCGGAGTCGATTCAGCGGTTGTCAGTTTCGGATCGCGAGGGCGAGGCGCTCCAGTGCAGGTTCAATTTGCTGGCTGGCCATAGAGCAGTACGCGAGTCGCAGCGCGTTGTGGGTGGGAAGCGCGATGAGGCCGACAGAGTGTTCGGAAATCAACCTGCGCCGGAGGGTGTGCGGGTCTTGATCATCGGGCAGCTTGAGCAGAGTGAAGCATCCGGAGTTGAAGGGGTAGGCCGACACCCCCACTTCAGAGAGCATGGGAAGGCAAGATATGACCTTTTGGTAGCGGTCGAAGAGAACATTCCTCAGCGCCTGGGTCTGCTCGTCGAGATTGGGGGAACGAAGGCAGGACAGCACCGCCATCTGGGATGGAGCTGGGGCGGAGGAGACCGTTGCTCGTGCAATGGCTGCTGCTTTGTCGTAGAGAGCGTCACCAGCCTCGGGTGCTGCATGCATCGTCAGAAACCCGACGCGCCCTCCAAAGAACGCCAGCTCTTTGGTTGCCCCGTCTACTTTGATCAAGAGGTTTTTATCGGGGGAAGTGGCCTGGAGAAGGGTGTAGAAAAGTGAGTGTGGGAGCGCACTCTCCTCATGGACAAGCCCTTGGTAGGCATCGTCGGTGATGACCACCATCGGGTCGCGATACCCTCGTATGACTCGAGCGAGGGCAGTTGCCTCAGCCGGAGTGGGGCTGTACCCCGTGGGGTTGCTGGGGAAGTTGAAGATCACAATGACCTTCCCCGAGATCCCCGACAGCGCCTCCGCGAATCCCTCCACATTCAGGGAGCCCTCACGATCGCAGAGGTCCCAACGTTGTATGGTTGCGCCTCGCCGCAGACCGAAGACGGCTGAGTAGTTTCCCCAACTGGGGTTGGGCACAAGAACGGTGGTTTCGGGATCGCTAAACAGGTCCGCGCAAAGCGAGAGTGCATGTGTCAGTGCCACGGTGACCATGGGAGGCTGAAGAACCAGACCCGGAACTCTCACTGCCGTTCGGGCAGCCCAAGCCTCCCGCAGTTCGGTGATTCCCAGTTGTGGGGGGTAGAGCAAGGCCTTGTTGCTGTCCAAGCTTGAGAAGTGCCGGGCCATCTCAGGTAGCCCGAGAGCGTTTCCGGATCCGTCGGTGAATTGACCAATGCTGCCGTTGTATGCGCAGCCCGCGGCCTCCGCAGATTGGGCGGGAACACCATCGGGAAAAGCCGCCGCTCTTCCCAACTGCGAGAGCATCTGAAACGCAGCAGGTGCGTGTTTCTCGATGGTTGCGTTGAGTCGTTCGAATTTGACCATAGCCCTTGTGCTTTATTCGGGCATGGGTTGGCTGTCAGGGTGCCTTTTGGCATTTCGTTGCAATGGAGAATGCAAAGGGGCGTGAGCGAGTGGGCTGTGACCGGGATAATCTGCCCCCATGAGAGTGATCACGCCGCCTGTTGAAGACTTCAAAGTAGGCTCGAAACCGTTCTACCATTCGATTGCTGATGAGGTAGATGTCTTTGAGCAAGCAGCAAATCAGCGGCTGCCGGTCATGCTTGCTGGACCGACGGGATGCGGAAAGACCCGGTTTGTCGAATACATGGCCCACCGCCTGAAGGTTCCCCTGGTGACCGTAGCCTGCCATGAGGATTTGACGGCGTCTGACCTGCTGGGTCGTTTCCTCATTCTTGGGGATGAGACGGTCTGGTGCGATGGACCGCTCACGACGGCGGTCCGCCATGGTGGGATTGTCTATCTTGATGAGGTGGTTGAGGCGCGAAACGACACGTTGGTGGCCATTCATCCGTTGAGCGATCACCGCAGGAGCCTCGCAATCGAAAAGTTGGGCGCCGTCCTGAAGGCACCTGACAGTTTCATGCTCGTTCTCTCCACGAACCCCGGCTACCAATCGCTTGTTAAGGAGTTGAAACCCTCGACGCGGCAGAGGTTTATCTGGCTGGATTTCGATTACCCTCATTCGGCCGCGGAAGAGGCGATTGTCTGCGAAGAAACCGGAGTGGACAAGGGCGTCGCAAAAGCCTTGGTAGCGGTAGCCCATCAGGTTCGGACCCTGAGGGACCGCGGGCTTGAGGAAGGCCTCTCAACCCGCCTGCTGGTGTATGCTGGCCAGTTGATAAAGGGAGGGTTGGACTCCAAGAGGGCGTGCGAGGTCGCATTTGTCCGCGGATTGAGTGATGACTCCTCGATGCAAGAGGCCATTCGAGCATTGGTGAATGACCAGTTCTGATTGGCTCAGCCGGCTTGAAAGGGCACGATGGATGATCCGAGGGGCAGCGGAGTGTGCTGGCGTGGAGCCCCGATTAGGCGCTGAATGGACCCTTCGTGTTCGATCGCTCTCACGAAGTTTGGGATGGGAGACCGCGGTTCTGGGGGGTGATTTTCTTCGTCACGTTCGGTTGCATCAACCCGGCTACCTCGCCACCATGCTCCGCGTGCTGCCTGAAGCCCTTGCTCGCACCCCGAGCGATCGTCGTGTGGAACTTGTTGAGGCCTTGAAGGGCCTCGTGGTGCACTCTCCAGAACACCTGGAGAGCGCTGCAGTGCACCTCCCGAATCACATGGAGCGCTTGGCCGAAGGTGACATGGAAGGGTGGCTGGCTGCCCTCAAGCTGGCCCGTCAGTCTGTGGAGACGGGTGACGCTTTGCTCGCCGGAGAGAGCGTCGAGGGGCGCCTGAGTTTGGAATCCGCGATGGCAGGGGTGAGTTTTTTCGAGGTGGCGCCCTACCTTCAGCACTACGCCAATGCCCACTGCGGTCGGTTTATCAGGCTGGAGGCAACCGATGGGCTCAGCGGGGTGTTTGACTACGGTGGAAATCCCCATGTGATCACCTTGCCCGCAAGGTTGCGGGAATTTGGGGATGAGCGAGATGCCTTGAGCTTCAGGATCGTTGCTGCGTTGGCCATAGGCGCCGTGGAGTTCGGACGCTACGACTACGAGGGAGAGGGGTCCCTCGATGAATCTTCAATCACGGAGTTGGACGACTTTTTTGCAGCACAAAAAATGCCTTGGCTCGCCCGATCGCTCTTTGAGGAGCTTGAGCGGTATCGCGTTCGAAGTTGGATAACAATCCGGTACCCGGGACTGGCGCGAGACTTGTCCGAGTGGACCGATGCACTTCTACAGGTGGTCGAGTGCCGGCCAAAGGCCGACAATGCCGTGGATCAGGTCCTGGAGGATCTCCGCGGGGCATGGTTGGGGCGAACGCAGGTTCAAGGGCTGGGCCAAGAGCTTTTCGAGGAGGCGAAGGTCAGGCTTTCTGGCGGGGTGAATGTTGAAGAGACAGTGGTGTTGGTGAAAGAGTATCTGCCGAAACTCTTGGACAAACTTCCAGAGGCCTCAGGAGAGGGGCATCAGTTTCGAGTGAATCCGAGTGCACTTCCCCCGATGACCGAGGCGGAGCAGGAGCGGGAGGAGCGCCTCCGGGGGGTACGGGGTTTGATGCGCGAGGAGGGGCTTGAGTCTCGCTTGGAAGTCATTCGAACTGCGATCGAAGCCCGTGGCCAGCAACGGGGGGACAGCTTTGCAGAGGTAATGGAGTTTCTCGAGCGAAACCCGCCTCCGGATGGTGGGCTCGTGGACCCCAGTGGCTCCGAGACTTCGGCACAAGCGCAGGCCACGGCGGGTGTGGGTCAGGAGCTTCTGCCGGAGGGGGGAGTGCTGTATGCCGAATGGGGAGAGGACATCGCCGATTATCGACCCAACTGGGTGCGGGTCCGGGAGTTTCCCATTGAGGGGGGGGACGCGACCTTTTTCAACCGAGTCCGAGCTGAGCATGGGGCGCATATCGACAGTCTCCGGCGTTCTTTTGAGTCCTTGCGCCCCGAGCATTTTCGGAAAATTCCCCGCGAGGCCCACGGTGATGACCTGGACATTGAAGCGGTGATCGGGGCGCAAGTTGAACGAAGAATGGGTGGGGCGCTTCCGGACAGGCTCTACACGCGGAGGCACCGGCGGGAGCGAAATGTTGCCGTCGCTCTCCTGATCGATCTCTCCTCCTCGACGAATGAGCCCGCTCGTTTCGGAGGCAAGCGAATCATTGACGTGGAGAAGGAGGCCCTTGTGATTGCAGCGGAAGCGCTCGATGCTTTGGGGGACCGGTTCGCCCTGTATGGGTACAGTGGCTTTTCGAGGGAGGAGGTGGCGTTCTTTGTGGCGAAGAAGTTCTCGGATCCCCTGAACGACCGGGTTCGGGCTCAGGTTGGGGGGCTCAGCTTCAAGATGGAGAACCGGGACGGTGCGGCCATCCGCCACGCCGGACAAAAACTTCTTCTCCAGCCGGCGCACTCTCGGGTCCTGATGTTGCTGTCGGATGGTAAGCCATTGGATTGCGGAGGTCCAAAGTACAAAGAAGCTTATGCCCAGGAAGACACCCGAATGGCCCTCACAGAGCTTCGTCAGCAGGGGATTCGATCCTTTTGCATCACGGTGGACCCGAGGGGAGGAGAATACTTGGCCGACGTGTATGGGGAAGGGAATTACATCGTTGTAGACGATGTGGCGCGGCTCCCGCAGCTGCTCCCCCGATTCTACCGACGCGTCGCTACTTAGGAGACAAACCCGCCATGAGAGTTCTGTTAGCCAGCCTGCCGCTGTTTGCCTGCACTTCAGCCAGTCCGACCTCCCCCTCGATGACGGAGGCTCCAGTCAAAGAGGCGACACCTGTCGCAAGTGAGGTCGCTGCTGCGAAACAAGGTGAGTTTCAGGGAGAGATCGAATTTGTGAGCATCAAGAACGGAGACAGCCCCGTGTCTGCTGTGATTCGCGACATCACAGGTGCGATTCGTCTGGGGGAAAAGGCGGAGGACGGCGTCCATCGCGCCGAGGGGTCGCTCACGATTCCGCTGACCGCTGTCGACAGTCAGCTTGAGATTCGCGATCAACGAATCATGAATGTCTTCTTCCACGCCCAAGAGACGCCATCTGCCAGCTTTGCCATTGACGGGGTGAAGATGCCGGAAGGGAATGAGGGCGCCGGTTGGGTGGATGGCACGCTTTCGATCGGTCCGTACACGCAGGATGTCCGTGGTCACTTTTTGGGTGCGAGCCAGGAAGAAGGGAGCTGGACTTTTGAGAGCGGTGAGCCCATGGTCGTAAGCATCGAAAGCCTGGGTATGGGAAGCCGACTGAAGGCGCTCATGGAACTGTGTGGGCACCGTTCGATTGACGATTCGGTGGAGGTTCGCGCCAAGGGCCTGCTCCGCTTCTGACTCTCAGTAGTAGAGTCTCCCAAGAGGCGGAAGGCCGTTCTTCCAGTCCTCTCGGATGGCCTCGACACAAGCCTCAGAACCCCACGCTTCGGGCTGCTTGCCTCCAAGCGCCCCCTGCCGCATTTCCAAGATCTCTTGGTCGGTCACGAAGCGCTGGCGCCACTCGGCATTGGGGGCGAGAAAGTTCGGCAGGAGTCCGAACACGAGAAGAGCCAGCACGGCAAGCCGGGCAATTGAGGGCCAGCTGTGCTGGATTCGATGGAGGAATGAGGACGCTTTCGGGGAGTGCTCTCGCCTGCCTGACCAGAGGGTAGCGACGCCGACACCGAGCAATACCGCGAAGGGCGGGAGCGCACTGGATGCGAATCGGGCCCTGAACTCCAGCGTGGAGGCGTGGTAGAGAACGACCAAAAAGGGGCTTGCGGTCACTGCAAAAGTGACGAGTCGGCTTCTGCGTTGACCCGGCCCCAGAAGTGCCAAAAGCCCGAGTGCGCTCACCAACCCATACCAGGGCATGAAATGGACCTGTCGTCCCTCTCGGGTTCTTCGGACTTGGGACAGTCCGGGAGCCACCTTTTGAGTGTCCCTTCCGAGAAGCAGAAGGGTTTTGGGGATGTCTTGAATCGGCGTCCTTCCCCAGACAAAGTTGGGAATTCCCTCAGGCCCTGGATCGGTCAGAAGCGGCTGCCCAAGGGGTTTGTGTTCGTTGTAGAGCCGAACGGGATTGGCTTGGTCATCCAGAGAGGTATGGTCGGGGCTGTAGGCTCGACTGCCTCCCCACCAAAAGGCAGAGAGGACCGTCAGGATGATCGCACCCGAGAGGAAGGCCTTCTTTTTGGGCTGTGGCAGATAGAAGAGGATCAGGAGGGCAAGATTCGGCGCTGCCCACACCACGCCTCGAACATCAATCAGGAGGCAAAGCCCAATTGTAGACACCGCAGCAGCAAGATTTCGATAGCCTTGAAAGCGGACGGCGACCGCAGTCATGCCCGCGCTCAAACAGAAGCAAGCAACATACTGTGGATAGAACGTCAGGTTGCGGCCGAGGATCACCAGCGGGGCAATGCTCAGAGCAAACAGCAGGGTGTAAGCTCCCGCAAGCCGACTGTGCAGCGCTCGACCCCAAGCATACAGCCCGATCCCAATGACCCAAGTGGAAAGTGCTGCGCTCCATGCCAAGCCCTCCACCACGCCAACGCGCTGGGCGAAAATCCCGGGCAGCCATCCTGCCAAATACGAGCGGTCTTGGGAATAGCCCCTCCAGTCCTCATTTCGCGTGTGTCCGACAGCGCTGCAAAAATCGTAAAAATCCGAGGATATGGTAGGGCCTGTGAGGTGAAAACGGGAAAACCAAGCACAGGCTAAAACAGCAAAGAGGCCACCAAGTACGATCGCAATGGCGGTCTCGTGCCGTGCTCGAAGTGGGGCTTCATCGGCGTTGTCCGAGGGAATAAAGCGCAGAGCAACAAGCCCGATGAGAAGGGCCAACCAACTGGTCACGTTCGTTTCTGTCCTTTGCAGAGCGTATTCCGGTACGAGCAAGTGTCGCATGGGAGAGCCCTTTTCTCGGCAAGAACCTTCACTTCGAGTTGCTGCAGAGGAATTGAGAAATCGCGTTCGATGGACTCGAGCAGAGCCTCAAAGGCCGAAAAGTCTTCGGCCTCGAGGTCCTTGACGGGGTAACGCCGGCCGTCACGTGTGCCGAAGAGTTCAACGCGGTTGACGGGCTCTCCAAGGAGTCTCGAGGAAGCCCAGGCATAGGCGGTGAGTTGATCGCGGTGCTCGCGCTCCATGTCCTTGCTCCTCTGGAGATCTTCGGATTTGAAGTCCGAGAGCACCCATTGTTCGCCGTCCCGCCAGATCAGATCCACCCGGCCATGGAGGCAGATGGTGCCATGAGTGACCTCGAATCCCGGTTCCGCATGCGCTTCTCCCTGAAACATGTGGGCAAGTTCCGTGCTGTCGCTGAGTGTCTTCAGATCCGCCAAAAGACGTTTTTCCTGCTGCTGGCACACGGTGTCGGGCCAGGGCTCCATGGTCGTCATGGAACGCCACCGTTGCACGGCCCTCTCGGGATCGAGTTGGCGTCTCTCGAGCAGTTCATGGAGGAGATCGCCTCGTCGCGCGGCAGCTTCTCTTGTGGATTCCCTGTGGCTGTCCAAGCCGGGCTGGACGCCATAGGTTTGAGCAAGCCTCCACTTCAGAGGACAGGTCTTGTAGAGTCGAATGGAAGACGGGGTGACGCGAATTTCCGGCAGCCATGGGATCGGTCGGTAGGGCCCCATTGGGACTGCAAGCGTTTCGTCTGTTCCGCATGGGTTCCGGTCCTCGGGAGGGGGGCAGGTTTCCTCCGTGATGAGTTGAGGGCCCCATGGGGTACCCAAAGACGGTTGGATCAACGACGCCCAGCTGTTTGCCGTGGGCTTTTCAAAGGCCCCAACAAAATAGAGGTGGCTTTCGGCACGAGTTACCGCCACGTAAAGCTTGCGGAGAGATTCAGCGCGCTCCTCCGATTTGCGGCGATCTGAAATCTGGAGATGCCGCACGGGAGACGTCTTGGTTTGTGTGGGGGCCTCGGGGTCGTGGACTTTGTATGCAGCGGTCCACGCGTGGTTTGCCCGACCAATCGCCACGGATTCAGTGATGGGGGTTTCGTGTCCGAGGGCTGGAAGAAAAACCACCGGAAACTCCAATCCTTTGGCACTGTGAACGGTTTGAATCAGTACCCGGGCCGAGCTCCCAGACACATCCGCCTCTCGTTCATCCACCCGGTTCTGAGACTCCCTCTCGAACACCTCCAGAATGCGCCCGTGGCTCCAGCCTCGATTGCCGTATTCACTGCAGAGCTGGAGGAACTTGAGGACGTTGGCCTCGGATTCGGAGGGGTCGCCATGTTCGATCCATGCATGCGGAGCCACGCAGATCCGAATGGCTTCCTCGGCCAGACTGCGAAGGCTCCGGGTCGGCGCTGCTTCGGCCAGAGTGCGGAGGTTGGAATGGGCGAGGGCGAGTTCCTCAGGGGCCGTGTTCGAAAGGTCGCCCTGCAAAAAATCGCGAGGCAAGGCGCCAAAGTCACCTCGGCTCAGTCTTTGGATGTCAGGGTCGGTAACGCAGGCAAAGGGACTCCTCAGAAAGCCGATGAGGGACTTCGTGTCTTGTCGGACGCAGGCTTGAAGTGCAAGCTGGAGGTCCAAGACTTCTCTTCGTCGCCAAAAGCCCACTCCTTTGACAACGCGGTAGCTGATCCCCGCCTCGGAGAGGGCCTCCTGGTAGGCTTGGAGATGCGTTCGCCTCCGAAGCAGGATGGCGATTGGCGACTCGGGATGGGCTGATGGGGAACCAAAACAGTGGTCTTTGTAAGGCCCCTTTTCGTCCAACAAGAGAGCGCATCTTTCAGCGATCCAGCTTGCCTCGATTCGTGCGTTCTCCTTGGCGGAGGTCGAATCATAGGACCATGCAGCGATTTCACCGTCGTGGTCCCACTTTCGACCCGCCTCGACGTTGGTGTAGTACGCTTCCCACGGGAGCCTTTCTCGGCTGGAGTCGCCCATGAGGGTCTGGAAGAGGGTGTTGGTGAAGTTCACCAAGTTGGGGGTGCTGCGGTAGTTGTACTTGAGTTCGACTTGTTCCTGGATGCTCCCCATTGCTTCTGTAAAGACCGTTACATCCCCACCTCGAAAGCTGTAAATGGCCTGCTTGAGGTCTCCGACTGCGAACAGGCGGTCGGTGGGTTCGCCGTTCGGTCGGGCAATGTGTTTGAGGATGCCCCACTGCAGCGCGTTGGTGTCCTGAAACTCGTCGACCATGATGTAGCGAACACTCTTCGAGAGTGTGTTTCGGAACTCCACGTCCTCGGCAAGTTGAGCGGCGACCCGAAGCTCAAGTCCATCAAAATCCTCGAGTTGTTGGGATTGAAATGTTTTCGCCAGTTCCACGCTGCACCGGTTGTAGAGCGACCAGAGCGCTGCCGAACCTCGATCCGCACGCCGATCGGCGGCAATGGGGAGGGCCTCGACGTCGGCCCGCCGTTCGGCCCACGATGCCACGGAGGGCTGGAGGGATTCGATGGCTGCTTTGTAGTCCTTGTAGAGGTGGCCGTTGCCTTGAGCATTCCATTTAGAAACCGTACCGAGGCAGCCCGGTTTGGAGAGCGCACGCGGCTTTCCACGCGTGTAGAGGTCGCGAAAGATCCGGCGGGCGATGGTGTTCCGTGCGATGGAATCTTGAGGAAGGTCTCCCAGATCTCGGGCCAGTTGTTCGACGGAAGCCGACACAGCGGTGCCGCCGGGCGCCAAATATTCCGCAAGACGGCAAATGACGGGACGAATCTCCTCGGACAGCCAGGCCTCCAAATCTTGAGGGCTCAAGGGGGCTTCCTCTTGAAGCTTTTGGAGGAGCATTCCAGGTTCACCCCAGCTGGTCGTGAGGCCATGAAACTTGCTTCTCTCTCGGAGCAGTTTGTTGGCAGCCTCTTCAATTCCCCGTCGCCCACCGAGATCGCGAGCGAGTTCTCGGTAGGTCTCTTCGGAGAGGTCGTTTCGCCAAACCTCGAAACTGTGTTGAACCACATCCTTCAGCAGATCGCGACGCTCGAGGTCTTCAGCAAGTCGGAAGCCGGGGTTGAGACCGACCCGGAGTGCATTCTCTCGGAGAACCGTCGTGTAGAAGCTGTGGAAAGTGGATACCCGTGCACGATTGAATTGCTCCACAAGGGAGTTGAGGTGAGCCAGAAAGAGCGAACCTTGAGCCGCTCCCCAGTGAGAGAGGATTGCCGGCGCCTCCTGCCGCGCTGCAGCGGTAAAGTTTCGGAGCTGGCGCTCACAGCGCTCTGCCATTTCTTGTGCAGCTTTGTCCGTAAAGGTGAGCACCAGCACCTGCTCAATCGGGCACTCCTCCTGCTGGTTTACGGCCGATTCCCAGGCACAGTCGACAAGAAGGCGGGTGTAGCGGAGACTCAGGGTACTGGTTTTGCCCGAACCGGCGCCCGCGCTCACCAGAATTTCCCGGTCAAAGGCCAAGGCTTTTCGTTGATGTTCGTCCAAGAGAATCCCTGGATCATCGAGCTGGAAGCCAGGCCGCGTTCCGGAAAAATCAATCTTCATTTGACTTCCATGGGTCCAACCGCCTGTGAGGCGCTCGCGAGCATCTTGGACCGTTGTTCATCAAACCGGCAGATTCGATGGAATGCGCAGCGCTCGCAGCCCACCTTCGATGGCTTGGCAAGGGTGGTGTGGTGGACACCGCTTTTGAGGCTCTGGAGGGCCGTCTCGATGTGGTCCAAATGCCGTCTGCGCGCTTCTGCATCGAGAACGACCTTGGAGGTTTTTCCTACGCTGGCGAGGAGGCTCTCTGCTCCCATCCATGAGCGCTCTCGAATGTCGTCGGCTTTTCCGACCTTGGCATAGACGGAGGCGACATGCGCACGGTTGTGCCACTTCTGACGGGCCCACTCTCCGTAGAGCAGCCCCTGGATGACCAGGCCGGATTGAAGATCCGCAATGTCGGGTGTGGTGCCACTTTTGTAGTCAATGATCAGGCACCCGTCCTCCCCCATGGCATCCACCCGGTCGACCCTTCCGCGTATGGGCGTTCCAGCGATGTTGAGTCCTTCCACCTTGGCCTCAACCTCTAAAGGATGTCGCTCGGGAAGCTTAGAAAGTTCCTGCAGAAGCCAGGAGGCGAGTACCCCTTTGGGGTCCGTGTCCAAAAGACCAGGGAGCCATTTTTCCTTCAGATCCTCGAGGCCGTCACGGGTGAGGCTGGGTTGAATTGTTTCGTCCTCGAGAACCTCGAGTGCGACACCGTGGAGCCTCTGAGCCATCAGCTGATAATTTTGTCCGTCAGAAAGGTAGGCACCACCGTGCCGTTCCACAAAGATTTCCAAAACACGGTGGAGGAGGCTGCCGGCGGTGAGGGGAGTGGCGTCTTCCTCGCGTTCCCCCGAGTCTTCAAGCTTCAGGATTTTGGAGTACCAGTCCCTTGCTGGGCAGGCGATGTACCTCTCGAGGCGGGTCACTGCGACTCCATCGCTGTAGGGCGTATGGATTTCTGTGAGCCCATCGTAAGAATTGAGTCCCTCCTTCCTTTGCTCCTGTCTTCGCCGTTGATGGGCCAGAAGGGGTTCAGCCTTGGGGGATACCGCCAATCCATGGCCCAAGTGAGCCCGCTTGGAAAAGGAGGCGTCCTTTGGCACTGCGCGAATCGGGTTGAACTGAGACCCGTCAAAGTAGTCGATGTATTCTCGAAGTGCGGGAGCGGGGACACGGCTTTTACCCGAACGCATCTGGGGCCATGAGAGCCGCAGGCAATGGTGGCCCAAGAGCGCCTCTCGAAGCAGAGCCTGGAACTGGGCGCGAGACTCAGCGGCAGGAGAGACCGGCTGCAGCGTTCGCCAAACGGACCCAGGAAGCAATGGGTGCGGGCTCTGCGGTGCGGGATAGGCCCCACGCGCCAGTCCCGCAAACCAGATGTAACTGGCGCTTTGTCCACGGAGCTCAAGGGCACCGAGAACGCGTACGGCGTTGGGCTGGGGAGTTGAAGTGCGAAAGGTCGTCTGCCGGATCTTTCGGGAAAGATGCTGAAGGAGCCACTCTTTTGCCTCCTCGGTATCCGAAAGCTGATGCGCAAGCTTTTCCGTTTCCAGGAGGAGGTCTAAGGCAGCTTTCCAAGCACCTGCGGACTCGCCAGTAGGGTCTTGTGGCCCTGAGGGAAAGCCCAAGCCCTGGAGCGCCTGGACCATTCGCTGGATCAAGTCACTGGGGCTCGTGCAGCGTCGGATCGGCAGCAGGAGACGGTTGTCGATGTCGATGAGCCGATCCACGCACAGCTTTGTGGCGTGCAGATCGACCGGATTGGGCTGGCTGGCGTTCCACTCCACCAGGTCACTCCACCATCCTTTTGGCCATGCGCGACGCACTCGGGCGGCGCGAAGCTGTGCAAGGAGTTGTTCAGGAGGAAGTTCAAACTCTTGCCGAATCGGTGAGGCCGAGACCAGATCCAGGTAGTCCTCTTGTTTTGTTTGTTTCTGACTGAGACGCTGCAGGGCAGCAAGGGCACTGCCTGTGGGGTGTCGGACGAGGTGGGCGGCGCTCGAGAGGTCGACAGGGAGACCGAGATCCTCCGCCATGGATAAAATCAAGGGTGCGTACCGGGGAAGTTCTGGAACGGCCACAACCGCATCGCCTGGCTCAAAATCGCCGTTGAGAAGGCGCTGCTTCAAGTCGACGCCGATGGCCATGACTTCTTCCCACTCACTCTGGGCTTCGAACACATGAACGTGGGTCGCTGCATGCTCGAGCTCGGGGGTGGCGCTGGAACCGCCAACGTCCGTTGCCAGTGCTTGGTCAGCGGAAGTGCGAGGGGTTGCAGGGTGGAGTTCTTCCTGGATCTCGCTGCCACACCAGATCACTCGACCGATGTCATGTTGAAGAAAGGTGTCGAACAGAGCCCGCCGGACAGCGCATGCGGGGTCATTGGAGTGGCCTCGTTGGCCAGTCGTTTGGGGGGAGCCGTCGAAAAACTCGAACACATCGTCGCCTTGCAGAGCGCGTTGGGCGGGAAGGGTGATGACGACCGACCGCCCTTGCTCCAACCAGCCTCTGATGGAGCGCATCAGGAGGGTCCTTCGCACAGGGCTTAGACTTTCGGGGGTGTCAACGAGGACAGCCTGGGTGTCTGGGCAGTGGGGTGGGTTCCAAGGTTCTGCGAGCGCTGCTTCCCTCATTGCCCCCTCAAGAGAAGACCAGCGGTTGTGGTGTCTCAGGCGTTCATCGAAGTCTACGAACAGCTTCAAAATCGCGCTTGGAAAGCCCTTTGGAGTGGAAAACTGCTCTTGGAGGGCACGGTACGCGGTCGCGAGATGAAGCCCGATTTCGTGCTGCGAGAGCGAGGACGACGTATCGAGAAGCAGATCCTGCTCTCTCGCCATTGCACCCAGTTGATAACCAAGCAAGTCCTGGGAGAGAAGACCTCTGCTGCCAAGCTGTTCCCGCCCACAGTCTGCCAGCCAATCGCTCAGCAGCTGTCCGTGAGGGAAGAACTGGTGGCGGGTTTGAGCTGGTCGTTGCAGGTTGTTCAACGACCTTCGGTTGGTCACGAGATGAAGGATTGAGCGCTGGCCCAAGGCATTTACTGAGACCTGGAGGGCCTCGATGGCTCGCTCGCGATCGAGCCGTGTTCGTCCCAGGAAAAATAGAAGTTCACTCATCGTGCTGCTCTAA
>JAYXVV010000142.1:0-4234 GCA_036021505.1 Myxococcota bacterium
GGCGCTGCCCCAGTGATTGACTTGATCGAGGCCATGGAAGTCGGCGTCTGCGAAAGGCGTCGAGACCCGCGCAGCGAGGTGGTAGACCACATCGATTCCCTGAAGTTCTCGCTTCAGGCGACGGGAATCCAGGATGTCTCCACGAACAAAGTGAATCTTGTCGGAAGGCAGCTTCTCGGAGAGAAACAAATTGGGGTTCGATCGCGACAGGTTGTCGTAGACCACCACATCCTCGACCTCCTCGCGTTTCGCCAGGGCCTCCACGAGGGCCGTTCCCACGTAGCCCGCTCCGCCTGTGACCAAAATTCTCATGATGCGGTCTCCGAATCTCCGTCCAAGTGCAGCCCGCACTCAGTCTTGTTCATGCCAAACCAGCGCCCTCCCCGGTCATCGTAGAGCTGCTCCGGGTCCATGCGTCGCGTGCAGGGCCGGCAGCCCACGCTGAAGTAGTTTTCGGCCTCGAGCGGGTGCCGAGGAAGCTCGTTCTGCTCGATGTAGTAGTGCACGTCTCTGGCGGTCCAGTCGAGCAAGGGGTGGTAGCGCAAGATTCCATGGCGACCGGTTTCCTCGCGGGCCAACTGGGAGCGATGGGCACTTTGGCTGGCGCGCAAACCACTCACCCAGACATCATTCGAGAGCAGCACAGGCTCCAGGGGAAGCACCTTGTTCAAGTGACAACAGTGGTCGGGATCCGAGGCGAACAAGAGCCTGTCGGAGCTGTCTCGCTGCTGGATGCGGTTCACCGGAGAGCGCAAAACTTCCACTCGAATCTTCAGCAGCTTCACCAAGTCTTCTCGAAAGCGGAGCGTCTCAGGAAAGTGGTAGCCGGTGTCCAAGAAGTACACCGGAATCTTGGGGTCGAGTCTCGCAATCAAGTGCAGGAGCACCAAGCTGTTGCTCTGGAAAGACGAGGTCGCAAAAACCCGCATGCCTCGCCTGCGGTAGTCTGCCAAACGCTCTTCAACACTTGCGATCTTGGAGTCGAAATCAACCATTGCATCTCAGAGGCAAGAGTTTGGTTCGAAGTCCGTACCGACTCCGCTCAGCCCGCCCTGCAGTAACGTCCTGTGTCAAGCCTCCCCACCCAACACTGCGGGTTTCTCAAACCCTCAAGCTCCCGGCTCAGGCTTCGAGCGGATTCAGGCCATTGCGAATCGCCTCAACCACCCCCTCGACAAGGTGCTCCACTTCTTCCAGGCTAAATCCAAGCTTCTGCCCAATGTGGATGCACAGGGTCATTTCGGCATTGGCCATTTCTCCATCAACCATCATGACGGCAACCATGTCGATGATCTGAAGCACCCGATCCTTGGGATCGGCTGGCGATACAAACTCAATGGCATCCGGGTTGTTCAGCACGGATTCGATCTGCGATGTACTCAGACCCATTCTGGTTGCAAGAAATCGGAGGGCCTCCGTTTCCTTGTCGTCCAAGCGTCCGTCCGCAAAGGCGACAGCCACTGTGTTTTTGAATGCGGCTTTCTTTTCTTTCTCGTCTCGTGAGTCCAACCAATCCATCGTCTCTCCATTTCACCTGAGTTCTGTCTCCCCTCTCTGTCCGGCCCAATGCCAGGATTGAACGGAGGACCGAACGCAGCCATTTCAGTTTACATCAAAGCTCCGGCCGCAAAGGCCAACTCGCGCGGGGTGCATCGGGGACCGTTCAACGCCACCTCACTCTGGCGGTAGCCGCGGTAAATGCGTTCTCCTCGAACGTTGGCCATGACCTCGCTCTGCCGGTAGCCTCGGTAAATGCGTTCTCCTCGAATGTTCGCCACCACCTCGCTCTGCCGGTAGCCCCGGTAGATGCGTTCGCCGCGAAGATTCGCAAGCACCTCGCTTTGACGGTAGCCCCGATAGATGCGATCGCCTTTCACATTGGCAACCACATCGCTCTGCCGGTATCCCCGGTAAATCCTGCATTCCGCATCGGCCGGGGCCGCATCCACACAGAAGAAGGCAACAACAACCACCAATCGACCAAGCAGGGAACTCCACATGCTGTACTCCTGGGAATGCGCCCGCTGAGCCAACCTCGTGGCCTTCCCGATCAAATCCTACTCCAAGATCGCCGTCAAATGGAGTAGGATCCTACGACATTGGCCCCGAGGACCCGTCTATGAGTTCAAGTCAAAGCCCTTTTTCGACCCCCCGGAGTTGCCCCGACTGTCAGGTTCCGCTCCTTCCCATTCAAATCGTCGACATGATGGGTCAGCATGGTGTGGAGAGTGGCCTCACCTTCCTGTCCAAAGATAGCGAGGCCCAAGTCAGCATCTTCAAGACCGATGTCGCCAATCGCAAGGGAAAGGTTCACGGCTACCTCTGCAACAAATGCGAGCGGGTTTTGCTGTACGCGCAGATGGAGTAGGTCTACGGCCTCCTAGCGAAGTGGTGAACCTACGGCGTCGGTGCAGCCGGCGATGGTGGGGGGGCAGCAATGCCTGTATCAATGGCTCCACCTGACCCGCTCATTGGAGCGCCAACCGATGCTGCAGGGTCCATTTGGGCCTCCACCTTAGCTGCTGCCATCTCTTCCAAGGCTTCAACTATTGCTGTGGTGGCTTCCTCTCTCAGTCCTTCCACCTCTTGCTCGCTCAAGACGGCAGTCTTGGGCCGAATGAAGAGCCCCGACCGAACCGATAGCGAGCCCAACTGTTCTTGTTTGGGCGCCTGATTGCTCACGCTCAAGCTCCCAGGACGGAGTTGACTGAGCAACTCCCGTCCATCCGCCCTTCGAGAACAGACAGGAACCTCCGCGCACACAAATGCAAAGTAGGCCACCACCTCTCGGCCCACACTGGCGTAGCCAAACAACATGGAACTGCTGCGGCTGGGCAACACATCCAACGCTCCTGCGTCCATCTGCCCCGCCTTCAAGAGTTCAAAGAGGTCCTCAAGCTCAGGTACATGTGGAAGCAACAAGGTCTCGAGAGCCTCGACATCTGGACCTGCAGTGGTCGGTGATCCCCAACTTCCCGCATTCCGGGCCAGCTTGAGATGCACCCCTGCATCGTTCACGCCGGAGTGTTTCCACCCCCCGAAGCCTGTGGAGGAAAATCCAAATCCGCGCCCCAGGGTCTGTGAACCTGCGGCACGAAACAGGGTTTGAAACTGACCCACCTGGTAGCCGGGCACCAGACGAACCGCGTCCGCCTCAAAGCCGACGGTTTCCAAACCCACAGTGGTTTCAATCGCAGGGTCCACAATCTGGAGAAAATCGACGATCCCATCCGAACTGTTGCGAACCGAGCTCTGCCCCCCACTTGGACTCACTGCGAAAAAGAGGGCCTCCACCTGATCGTTGCTGTCCCGAGCCACAGCGAGTGTATCTCCGCTCTCCACTGCCCAGGACCACCCCACCTCAGGCAAATCCGTAACCAGTCCAGTACCCACTGGAATCTCTCGGGGAGTACTGCTGACAGCGCCCGCGGGTGAAGCCGGTGCGGCGGGTACTGGTCCGGTGTTCTGCAGCTGCTGCCTCAAAGAGGTACTGCTTGAGACCGCTGTTGCAGATGCTGCAGCCGAGGGTGTGTCGGAGGGAAAGACCGAATCCCAGTCCAGAGAGGAAGAGGACGCCGTGGAGGCGGTGCGCTGGCAGCCCAAGCCTCCACACGCCAAAATGAGCACCATGACCTTTTGCATTGGCTGCATCGTTATTCTCCGTCCTCTTTTGCCGGTGAAGCCTCTGCGTTACCGTCCTGTTCATTGGTTTCAGGAACTTCTTTCTCGGCGGCTGGTGTCGGCTCCTCCGCCATCGCTTCTTGGAGGTCTTCCCCGTAATCCACCAATCTCGACTTCCAGGCCTCGCCGAGTTCCACCAACTGCCCGTGGAGCGACCCATAGGCCTCTTTGAGCTTCGGCTGCTGTGTCTGTCGAATCGCCTCCATCTGACCCTCGGTCCTGTTGCGAATGTAGAGGATCGAGGCCACCGCTTTCTTGAGTTCGCTGTAAACCGCCAAGTTGGCCTCAGTGGCCTCTTCACCGGACTCAGCATCCGCACTGGATTCCGAGAAAGGCAGCGGCATCTTCACTTGTTCCTTCCAAATCACAAGAGCCGACTCGATGCCTTTGGGCCAATTTCCAAGCACCGCATTTTCCAGAGCAGCCCCACCGGCTTCCAGCTCTGACAAGCCCTCGACAAAGCCCGCCACAGCCTCATCCAACTCGGGTGCCCACTCCTCGTCCCACAGCGCTTTGACAGCGTCCGCATCGGAGGGAGCCACCCGAGAGCGAA
>JAYXVV010000143.1:0-59510 GCA_036021505.1 Myxococcota bacterium
GCGATCTCTGTCATTGGTGACAACGTCGCCAACATCAACACCACCGGCTTCAAGTCGGCACGTCCCACCTTTGCGGTGCAGTTCCCTCACCCGCAGGGCACCTTGGGCGGCGTGGCCCAGATGGGTCAGGGTGTGACCCTCGACAACATCGCCTCCATGTTCACCCAGGGCTCACTTCAAGCCACGGAGTCGGCCCTCGATCTCGCGATCACCGGCAAGGGCTTTTTCGAGGTGAAAGACTCCGAGCAGAAGTTCTACACCCGGGACGGGACCTTCTACCTGCAGAACGACGGCTTCATTAAGAACTCCTTGGGCATGCGGCTGCAGGGCTTCAACGTCTACGACAACGAGCTCTCCACCACGCTGACCGATCTGCGCCTCTCCACGGCGCCCATCGAGCAGAGAGAGTCCACTGAGATTTCCCTGGAGGCCATCCTGTCGGCCGATGCGGTGTGGGACGAGGACGGTGACCTTGTGGCCGATCTTCCCTACGGCTCGGCCACCAAAGACGGCACCTCGGGGGGAACCACCATCGAGGAGCTCTCCACCACCGCAGACTTCGCCACCTCAACCGTCGTTTACGACTCCCTGGGCATCCCCCATGACCTCACCGTCTTCTTCGAGCGCAGCGGCGACAACGACTGGAACTGGTCCGCTGTGATCGATGGCGGCGAGATCGACTTCGGTGGTGGTGTCTACGGCGACGACGGCTACGCCCTCGAGATTCAATCGGGTTCGATGACCTTCGACACCGACGGCAACATGTCCGCCTTCACCTCCGTGGCCACCGGTACGGCCTGGAATTTCACAGGCGCTGGTTCCACCACCCTGGACTTCCAGTTCGGACTCGACACCGCTGGTGTTGAGACCGATGCAGGCGGCATCCGCATGGCAGGCGGCACCTCGACGGTGACCGCTCTCGACCAGAACGGCTTTGGTGTCGGCAACCTCTCCAACGTCCTCGTGGAGCGCGATGGTTCCATTGTGGGCATCTACTCCAATGGTGAGGAGCTCATCTTGGGACAGGTCGCTGTCGCCCTCTTCGGCGCCGAATCCGGACTCGAGCGACAGGGCGGTAACCTGTACCGAAACACCCGAAACTCCGGACCTCCCGCCATGGGTACACCGGACACGGCAGGACGAGGATCCATCTCGTCCTACGCCCTCGAGAAGTCCAATGTCGAACTCGAGGACCAGTTCGTCCTCATGATTGAGGCCCAGAGGGCCTACCAGGGCAACGCGCGAATCGTGAACAGCGCCAACGAAACCCTCCAGGAGTTGGTGAACCTCATCTAAAGCGCCTCCTAGGCTGCCTTGATAAACAGACAACGCGGCTTGTTCTTCGCCAGCAAGCCGCGTTTCTCTGATCTGTTCTATTCTACGCTCAGCCCATTCCAACACGGAGCCCGCCCATGCCTCAATGGATTCGCCTCAACCGATTGACAGACGAGGGCATAAAAAAAGTGCGCGGCGGAAGTCTCGAGCTCTTCACCGACGTCAAAGAAGCAATTGTAAAAGAGGACGGAGAACTCGTGGGAGCCTGGGTCACCCAAGGGCGCTACGATCTCGTCTCCATCATCGAAGCCCCGAATGAAGATGCGATGCTCGCCATCGATGCCAACATCGCCGCCCTGCGCGTCTACCATTCCGTCTCCATGCCAGGGATTCCCATCGATGCCTTTCTCCAGGCCTTCCAGGGTCCCCACTTCGGAATGTTTCTTGAAAACTGGCTCGTCAACAGCCGATCCGATGGTGGCGGAAGACGCTGACTGCAGGAGATCGATGACACTCCCCCCCTTTCAAGAGCTGCTCTACTCGGTAGCCGATTCTGTCTGCACGCTGACGCTCAATCGACCTCAGCGGCGCAATGCCTTGACTCCAACCCTCGTGAACGAGCTCATCGTCGGTCTCGAGACGGCCGCTGCGGATCCTCGGGTCGGGGCGATTGTCTTGACGGGTTCCGGCAGCGCTTTTTGTGCAGGAGCCGACCTTGCTGCGTTTCAGGGGTCTTCTTCCTCCTCATCCGACATGCCCCATAGAGGCGGTTTTGTGGAGCTAAACCTGGCGTTCCAACGCGTGGGAAAACCCGTCATCGCTCGAGTCGAGCGCTATGCACTTGCCGGGGGCTTGGGTTTGATGTGCGCCTGCCAGTTCGCCATTGCTGAGGACACGGCCACCTTCGGTACGCCCGAGATCGACCGGGGCATCTTTCCCATGATGATCATGGCCAACATCTTTCGACTCATCCCCCGACGAAAGGGACTGGAGCTTGTTCTTCTGGGAGAGCGAATTTCCGCAGAACAGGCGGTAGAGATGGGGCTTATTAACCGCAGCGTTCCCTCGGATGAGCTCGATGAAGCGGTCCTGTCTCTTGCTCACCGTCTCGCCAGCAAGGCCCCCAACGCCATGCGAATCGGACTCAATGCCTTCTACACCCAGAGCGATCAAGACTTCGAAACCGGGCTCCGGTATTTGGAGACAGCGCTTCAAGAGTGCCTCCAGAGTCCCGATGCGCTCGAGGGCATCACCGCCTTTCTGGAAAAGCGTCCACCCAAGTGGCCATCGCGCGAAAGCTGATCGTGGCGCTGATGGAGCGAGGAAAACAGACCGAGCCTCGTTGACGACTCCTGACCCCAACAGTCTTTCGTGTTAGACCGCGCTCATCAACATCGAGGACTCCATGCTCGTCACCCTTCTGTTTGCTTGTGCATCCACCCAACCCATCGCTGAGGCCGACAGCCCTGCAGCCGCGGAGACCGCTGGCACCGAGGTACTCGCATCCTGGAGCGGCGGGGAAATTCGCCACACCGATCTGGATGACAACACACGCTTCCAACTCCTCAAGATGGAGGGCGAGTACCTGATGAATCGGTACCAAACCGAGCTGCAGATCGCCGAGGGCATGGCCATCGAAAAAATGGTCGAGGCCGAGGCGGCAGCAGCAGGACTCGAGATTGAGGCGCTGCTGCAGCAGGAGGTGGAGTCCAAAGTCACCCCACCGACGGAGGAGGCCATCGCTTCATTCTACGAGGCCAACGTCGCCCGCATGGGGGGAAGATCCCTCGAGGACATGCAGTCCACCCTACAAGGTGTACTGCTCGAGGAGGCTCGTGGTGAGGCCCTGCAGACCTGGCTGGACGCCCTCAAGGCTCGAATGAACTTTGAGGTAAAGGTTCGCTTTCCCGAGATGCCGCGATTTGAAGTCTCTACCGATGACGATCCCTTCACGGGCCCTGCGGACGCTCCGGTGACCATCATCGAGTTTGGGGAGTACGAGTGCCCCTACTGTGCTCGTTCGAAAGAGATCACCGACCAGGTCTTGGAAACCTATGGAGACAAGGTCCGCTTGGTCTACCGAGACTTCCCTCTTGGATTCCATCAGCGAGCCATCCCTGCAGCAGTCGCTGCCAACTGTGCCGGAGAGCAGGACAAGTATTTCCCGATGCATGACCTCATCCTGGAAAACCAAGGGGACCTCTCCGACGCGGCGTTCAAGCGCTACGCTACGGAACTCGGACTTGACCTTTCGGCCTGGGAAAGCTGCCTGACGGATCCCGCCCAAGTTGCGGAAATCCAGAAAGACATGGAGGATGGTCAAAAAGCTGGCGTCACGGGCACCCCTGGTTTCTTCATCAATGGAATCTTTCTCGGCGGAGCTCTTCCTTTCGAGACCTTCAAGGCCATCATCGATCGGGAGCTTGAGGGATAATGGACTCGCTCGACACGATTCACGAACGCTTCAAAGCGGCTCTGGATGGGGCAGATTCGCTCCAGGCATTGGATGAGATTCGCATCCAATACCTCGGAAAAAAAGGCGAGGTGAAAGCGCTCTTGAAGCAGACGGGCAGTCAACCCCCTGAGGCGCGCGCGGCTTGGGGACAAGGCGTCAACCGCCTCAAAAACCAAGTTCTGGAGGCTCTCGAGGCCAAAAAAATGGCCCTGGAGGCCCTGGCCGAAGAGGCCGCTTTGGCGGAGGGTTGGCTCGACCCCACGCTTCCCAGGCAGAACCAAGGGGCTGGAAAGCTCCATCCGATCACCAAAGTTCTTGCTGAAGTGATTGACCACTTCCACGGCCTGGGTTTTGAGGTCGCCTCGGGCCCCGAACTCGAGGACGAGTGGCACAACTTTGATGCCCTCAACATTCCCAAAGACCACCCCGCTCGTGACGTCTGGGACACCTTCTACCTCAGCTCAGGAGAGATTCCCCGAACCCACACCAGCTCGGTTCAGATCCGAACCCTCGAGTCTCGAGAGCCACCTCTCCGAATCATTGCTCCAGGCAAATGTTTTCGAAACGAAACCATTGATGCCACGCACCTCGCCTGCTTCAACCAGGTTGAGGGCCTCTTCATCGATCGCGATGTCACTCTCGGCCACCTGAAGGCCACCTTGGAGGGGCTGGTCGAGCGACTCATGGGACGAAAAGTAGAAACTCGTTTCCGCCCCGCTTTCTACCCTTTCGTTGAGCCCGGTCTCGACCTGGACATCGAGTGCATCTTCTGTGGCGGTGATGGCTGCAGCGTCTGCAAACACACCGGATGGATTGAGGTCATTCCCTGTGGAATGGTGCATCCCAATGTACTCAAAGCCTGTGGCCACGACCCCAACGAGTGGAACGGCTTTGCCTTCGGTATGGGTTTTGACCGGATGGTCATGCTCCGCTACGGAATTGATGATCTCAGGCGCCTCTACGACGGCCAACTCAGCCTCGTCCACCAGCTCTGATCCACCAAAGGAGACATCGTGGGATTCTTTCGCAGCAAAGCCAAAGGCCTCGTGAAACGCGCCCTGAAGTCCAAGAGCCCCGCCCCGCAGGCCCCTGCCGAAGAGAGCCAAGACAGCGGCAACCAGTTTGCTCAGATGGAGTGCGGCGCACAAGAACTCAAGGAGCGATTGGACGCGGGAGAAGATGTGGTCGTGGTGGATGTCCGAGAAGAGCGAGAGCTCACCACGGGACTGCTGCCGAGTGCTCTGCACATCCCCATGCGTGAAATGGGCGCCCGATGGAAAGAACTTGCACAGGCCAATGAAATCGTCTGCTACTGCCAGAGCGGTGCTCGCTCCTATGAAACGGCGCTTATGCTGCGTTCCAAAGGCTTGTTCAACGCCACCAGTTTAGAGGGTGGAATCAGCGCCTGGCGTGCCATTGGTGGGGACACCCCGACGCGCTGAGCGACGCCGGACAAGCCCGAAGGCTGCCAGACCCACACCCCACCAAGCCGTTGACGCAGGCTCGGCTTTGGATGCGCAACTGCAGCCCTCGCCCGCCGTCTCATCGCCATTCCCTGAGCCCCCACTTGCGGAGGTGTCCCACCACCCTCCGGTGTCCTCGGTGGCCTCGATCCCGAAGGCCTCTGCATTCAGTCGGATCGGAAAAACAACCGGCTGCACATTGCGGTCCATCGTGAGCAGCAGCTGATCGCCCTTCCGAGCGATTCCTGGACGCTGGCCGCCCTCCGGTGGTTCGTAGAAAGAGATCTGAATCGTCTCCAGATGCTCGTACTCGGCGTCCAAAACCGCCAAGTAGGCATTTCCCCAGTCCGATGAAAACCCTGCATTGTCGTCACGGGCCATGAAGGCCAGCAGAAAATGATCGTTGATCTTCATGAGGGCCTGAGGCCAGTAGGGTCGCAAGGCGGTATCGGTGAGGGGCCGGAAGCTTTTTTTCCAGGTGACCTCGAAATTGGCATCGAGAGCGACGACTTCGAATTCCTTGCCCGAGTGCGACTTCCCAACAACTATCACCTCGCCTGTTTCAGGATCCATTCGAAGGCTTCCACCCTCGGTTCGGGGCACCTCATTGGAGAGGGTGTGCAGAGACTCCTGAGTCGCGTCGGCACCGATCACCGAGAGGCTGGTTGCCCCGTGGTTGCTGGCGATAAACGCCGTGGCGTCGAGCTCAGGAGTGCAGAGAATTGGAAGGTCATTGTGGAAGCGGTTGGGTTCGGCTTCCTCCAAGGTTCCTGCAGCCAACAAGTTGAAGTCGGAGTCATAGCGAAACGCGTAGGCGGAATCGTTGAAACTCTCCTTGTTGGCGCTCGCCACATGGAGGTAGCCGCCCCCAGGACACGCCGTAATCGCATGATCCACCAGATCGGTCCGTCCGGTGAGCTGGGTTCGGCCCATGTCGTTGACCTCCAGACCCGCCGTCATGGGCAGACGGATGTAGTCTCCTCCCGCAGCCCAGAGAAAATGCCAGCCGTCCGTAGCCTCATCGCGGAAGAGCCGGACCCAGCCTCCGGCGGGGCCAACCTCGATCTCCTCGGCGACGGCGTCGACATAGTTTGAGGCTTCTGCGGATGAAAACCCAGCAGCTCCAAGGATGCCAAGAACTGCGATTCCCCTCATGCATGCCCCGCTGGTTCAAGCTGGCTCTGCCTCATCCCCATCAAGTACACAATTCCTGAGACAAAGAATCCAAAGAACCATCCATATCGGAAAATCTCCTCGAAGATTCCAGCCGTAGATTCCAGAGCACCGGCAGCCACGAGAAAGCCGGGCATACACGGCAGGATGCCCACAACAAGCGCAACAATGGCTGTGGAATTGTACCCATTTGCGTACCAATAGTCTCCTTTACGCTGGTAGAGGGCTTCCAGGTTCAATCGGGTCTTTCGGTAGAGGAAATAGTCCGCGATCAAGATGCCTGCGATGGGTCCGAGCAGGGTGGAATATCCCCCCAGCCAGACAAAGATGTAGCTGCCTGCAGAGGACATGATCTTCCAGGGGAAGATGGCGACGCCGATTCCTGCTGTGATCAATGCGCCCACCCGGAAGGTCACCCTCGCCGGGGAGAGGTTGATCAGCGCATTGGCCGGCGCCACGACATTCGCCGCAATGTTGGTCGACAGGGTGGCGATCGTGAGAATCGCGAGCGCAACGACCACCGATGCACCCGAGTCCATCATGCCCAGCATCGCAACCGGATCCGAGATGGGCTT
The DNA here is from genome assembly GCA_036021505.1 of Myxococcota bacterium. Taxonomy (GTDB): domain Bacteria; phylum Myxococcota_A; class UBA796; order UBA796; family CAJQPC01; genus JAYXVV01. The sequence continues at coordinate 6,942 of JAYXVV010000143.1, forward strand.
CTCCACACCGAAGATGGCCGGTGTTGCCGCCGTAACGGCCACCCCGATAAACGAAAACAGGAGCATGAACAGCGGCAGGCCTATTGCTTGACCCATGACCTGGTCTCTCTGACTCTTCGCATAGCGCGTGAAGTCTGGAATGTTCAGAGACAGCGTCGCCCAAAAGCCCACCATGGCGGTCAATGAAGGAATGAACACCTTCATGAACCCTCCCATCGAATCGAACTCGGACTCTTTGGCAAACACTCCGCCGAAACCGTCCGCTGCGGAGTACGCCCAAATCAGCAGCAGCATCCCCGCCGCAACCAGAACCGGTGCTGCATAAGTCTCAAAGATCTTGATGGACTCAATCCCCTTCCAGATGATCCAGACCTGGAGGGCCCAGAAGAGCAAAAAGCACCCAAACTCGCCGGCATTGATCCCAAGGAAAGGAAGCGGGTCACCGACGAGGGCATCGCTCGAGGCGACATTGATCAGCTGGTAGATCGCAGAACCTCCGATCCAGGTCTGGATCCCAAACCAGCCACAGGCGACCACACCGCGCAGCAAGGCGGGGATATTGGCCCCTAAAATTCCAAAGCTGGCCCGAGCAAGCACGGGGAAAGGCACCCCGTATTTTGTTCCACCGTGCCCATTAAGAATCATGGGCACCAACACAATGGCATTGCCTACCGTGATCGTGAAGAGTGCTTGCCAGGCGTTCATGCCCAGTTCAATGAGCCCCCCAGCGAGCATGTAGGTGGGCACACACACCACCATACCAATCCACAGCGAGGCCATGTGCTGGACACTCCAGGTTCTTCCTTCAACTGGCGTGGGCGCCAAGTCCTCGTTGATCAAGGACGGATCTGCATTGTTCATCGACATTTCATTCCTGAATGGTTTTCTTGAGGGCGTGCGCTCAACGCGCTCCAGCAGCAGCAAGCGACTCCTCAAGCACGTCCAATCCGTGCTCAAGGTCTTCCTGCGAGATCAACATCGGCGGTGCGAGCCGGAACACGTTGCCGAACAGGCCGCCTTTTCCAAGCAACACACCGCGCTTCTTCGCTTCTTCAAAAACTCGCCCTGTCAGGCCCGTCTCAGGGGTGCGGTCACCCTGAGTCTCATCAACGACCAGTTCCATTGCCTGCATCAAGCCCATGCCGCGGACATCCCCCACATTCTCTGGAAAACGCTCCTGGATCTCCTGCAGCCGACCTGAGACAGACTCTCCGAGCCGTTGGGTACGCATCACGACATCCTCCGTGTCGATCACCTCGATGGTCGATCGGGCAGCTGCCATCGAGACCGGGTTTCCTCCAAACGTTGAGATGGTCATCCCTCGTTCGGGCAGAGAAGCCGCGACTTCCGGGGTCGTCATGCAGTTGGCCGCAGGGAGTCCATTCGCCATGCCTTTGGCCATCGTCATAATGTCTGGCTGCACTCCAAAATGCTCATTCCCCCAGAACTTTCCGCCGGTACGTCCAAAGCCCGTCTGGACCTCATCCGCGATAAACAGTCCCCCGTATTTTCGAACAATTCCGACAGCAACCTCGAAGTAGCCCTCTGGAGGGACGACAAAGCCACCAACTCCCTGTATCGGCTCGGCCAAAAAGCCCGCGATTTTTCCGGTTGTGGTGTACTTGATCAGGTTTTCGATGTCTTTGGCGCAGGCCATTCCGCATGAATCGGGAGTCAGACCGAAATCGCATCGATAGCAGTAAGGAGCATGCGCGTGCTTCACACCCGCAATCTGCGTGGGCAGCACCCGCCAGGGGGAGTGGGCTGTAAGCGTCTGGGCCAACATGGACCGCCCCGAGTAGCCATTCCGGAGCGCAACCAGCTCCGAGGAGCCCGTGTGGGACATGGCCAGCATCACGGCCATCTCATCGGCCTCGGTCCCGGTGCCCACAAAAAACGACTGCTCAATGTTCCCCGGTGCCCTCTTGGCCAGCATTTCTGCGACCTGCAGAACCGGAGCGGTCGGGTACAGGGTTGAAATGTGGGAGAGGTGATCGACCTGGACCTTCACCGCGGTGTTTACATGCTCGTTTCCATGCTCCAAGGACACCGTGAGAATCCCCCCAAAGAAATCCAGGTACTCCTGTCCGGTGCGGTCAGTGACCCGAACCCCCTTGGCCCGGTCCACGATGACGGGCTCTTGGTAATAAGACAGTGTGGAGGGGGAAAGATAGCGCTTGTAGCGCTCCATAAAATCGTTCTGCATTCCACTTTCCTCAAATCATCCCTACCGTTCTACCAAAAGCGCTCGCCTTTGTGGATCGAAAAGGCGGATGCAGTGGTACACTGGATCCCTGTCGAGGACTTTCATGCGCACCCCTCTACCCCTGCTGATGACTCTGCCGCTGCCGCTGGCACTTGCCACCGGCTGCTCCGAGACCATTGACTACCAGGTGGGACTTCAGCAAGACGACGTCTATCCACCGGTCTTCTTTGAGGAGACCGGTTTGGTGGCCATCCCTGTGGATCCTTGTCAGGACAACGCGGAGTTGACCACAGGCTTTGTTCCCATTGACGAGGAGTGCATCTGGGAGGTTCATCAGGGCGATCTCGAGGTGGTTCAGGAGTGGCGAATGAAGGAGTTCACCCCCTTCGCCGCCTACGGACAAGTCCTCATGGCGCCTATGGTCGGCCAGCTGACCGACGACAACCAAGATGGGGCCATCGACGACCTCGATACCCCGGACATCGTGCTCGTCAGCGACAAGGGATCCAACTCCGGACACGGACACGGAATCCTGCGTCTCGTGGACGGGGCTGGAGAGCGCACCCTCGCTTCTGGAGACAAGTGGGTCAAGGACAGCGCAGACTACCACCCCTATCAATACAGCAATCTGGCTCTTGGTGACGTCGATGCGGACGGGTACCCCGACATTGTCTTCATCGCCGAGTTCATCTCCAACGAACAGCCTTCCGACAGCGGCGAAGATTCCGCAGTGCCCGACACCGCGGACTCCGGCGGTGAGGAGACCGGAGGCCAGGAGACGGGTGGTGAAAACCCCGTCCTTCCTCGCTTGGAGGGAGACCAGGAAGAGGCTCCAAAAGGCTGCCAAGTGGTTGCCGTAAACCACATGCTGGAGTTTCTCTGGGCCGCTGAGCAAGCGCCGATTGAGTGCGGCAGTCATGCACCGGCCATCGCCGACTTGGAGGGAGATGGAGAGGCCGAGGTCGTCCTGGGCAACCTGATCATCGAGGGCGCAACCGGAGAGGTACGAACCACCCTCGAGGTGGGCATCGGGACCTACTACGCCTATCCCGAGATCGGCATGCAAAGCATCGCCGTAGACTTGGACGGAGACGGCACCCAGGAAGCCATCACGGGATTGGGCATCCACGATTCCGAGGGGCAAGCCAGCTGCCAACTGGGCAGCACCTACGAAGATGGCTTCCCTGCGGCTGCGGACATGGACGGGGATGGGTATGGAGATGTGGTCACCGTGGGCAATGGTCGCCTGAGGATCTTCGATCGCAACTGCATCGTGTCGCTGGACATTGAGCAGGTCGGAGACGGGAACGGGGGGCCCCCTGTGCTCGCAGATTTTGACGGTGACGGCATGCCTGAGATCGGCATCGCGAACGCCACCCACTACGCGGTCTACGAGTCGGATGGAACCGTCAACTGGAGCGTGGAAGTGCAAGACGCCAGCTCTCATGCGACGGGTTCTTCCGTTTTCGACTTCGAGGGAGACGGCCGAGCCGAGGTCTTGTATGCCGATGAGGTCAAGCTCTGGATCTTCGACGGCCGAACTGGAGCGGTACGCTACATCGATGAGCAGCACGCTTCCAGGACCCTCCATGAATACCCGGTCGTCGCCGACGTGGACGCCGACGGACTGCCTGAGATCATCGTGGCCCACGGAGGCGGGCACGACTCCGAGAACAGCACCGGCATCACCGTACTCGGCTCAAAAAATGGAGACTGGGTGCCTGCACGAACCGTGTGGAACCAGCACGCCTACTCCATCACCAACATCAACGATGACGGAACCCTTCCCTCCCCAGCGGTGGCCAACTGGCCCATCTACAACTCCTTCAGAAGCGCCCACCTCGGGTCTCCCAACCAAGGGGATCGCTACGACACCCTGCCCGTCATTGAAGGCATCTGCACGGATGAGTGTGAATCGGGAACGTTCAAGGTCTTGGTTCGACTGGGGAACGGCGGCTTGTCGGTTCTGCCCCGAGGCGTACCGATGACCCTCTATGCGACCGGCGCGACCCAGTCAGAAGCCTTGGTCACCTTGTGGTCGGACCTGCCGCTGGATTCCGGCGTGAGTACGGAGCCCTTTGCGGTCATTCTGGAGTCCGATGAGTACGGCGAAGCCACCTTGGAGCTTGTGAGTGATGACGACGGCGAAGGCAACGGTCTGTTTGAGGAGTGCAACGAAGACAACAACGTTCACTCGGTTGATGTGACCTGCGATTGATCGTCGAGGCACTACCGGGTTAGACCCGGCAGGTGAGCCTCTTTAAACCTCCCAAAGATTCCGACATCCGGACCGATGTTCCTGCACTAATTCCCATGAACTGGGTCCGCAGGTTGAACATTCTTCTGTCCTTGATGCTCGCAGTCACCGGCATCTACTTGGCCGTGGGCATCTTCGCCCACGACGCTCCGGTGTACTACACCGTCGATCTTCCTTTCGATCACATGATCAAGCTGTCTGCGCCCTGGCTGGTGGTTTACTTCTTCATGTACTTCCAGATCCTGGCACCGGCGAGCGCGGTGAAGGACCAGAGGGTGCTTGTTCGCATGTGCTGGGCCTACATGCTCATGTATGTACTCGCGGTACCCTTGTGGATTTGGTTTCCCGTGACGGTCCCTCGAGATCCGGTCGCTGTCACTGACTTTTGGACCTACTCCATGAATGTGATGCGCTGGAAAGACCCGCCGGTCAATTGCCTACCGAGCATGCATGTGGCCCACTCGGCGGTGGCCGCACTCGTTGTGCGGCGTGTGGACCGTCTCATGGGGCGTGTTCTCTTGGTGTCCGTGGGTCTCATCTGGTGGTCGACACTCGCTGTGGGTCAACATTGGTTTGTCGATGGACTCATGGGACTTGCCATGGCTGTTGCCGTGGACTGGTTGGTCTACGACTACTACAAGCCCCTGCCACAATCCGCCTACGAGCGCATTCCCCGGTCCTGGCACTGGGCCTGGTTTGGCTTTTTTCTCTTCGGTTGCGTGATCATGATTCTGGTCTACCAACATCAACTGGTCCCTCAGGACATGCTTCCTGTGGTGACCCCGAAGTGGTGAAGCCGAACCCGCTGCTTTAGGGCAACTGCTTGACCATGTCCCCATAGGTGTCTGGCCGTCGGTCCCGGTAGAATTGCCAGACTTGGCGAACATCCTCGATCATGTCGAGGTCGCAGTCCGCGTGGATGAGTTCATCCTGCCCCTTTGCCGTAAAGGTCCGCTCACCGGTGTCGGGATTGTCGATAAACTCCGCAGCGGAAGCCTTCGCCAAGAACTGGCCACGGGGGTTGCAGATGTAGCTGTTTCCGTAGAACTCACCGATGCCCCAAGGCGCCTCGGATCCAACACGGTTGCTCGCTGCCATGAAGTAGCCATTGGCCACTGCATGCGCGGGCTGCTCGAGCTCCCAGAGATACTGGGAGAGTCCAGCGACGGTCGCAGAAGGGTTGAAGACAATCTCAGCGCCATTCAGACCAAGAAGCCGTGCTCCTTCTGGAAAGTGGCGGTCGTAGCAGATGTAAACGCCCACCCGAGCGTATTTGGTCTGAAAAGTCGGATACCCCAGATTTCCAGGTTTGAAGAAATACTTCTCCCAGAATCCCGAGGTCTGAGGGATGTGGTTCTTTCGATACAGCCCTACAGTCGATCCATCGGCGTCCAAGACCACCGCCGAGTTGTAGTAGACGCCCGCCATGGCACGTTCGTAGATCGGAACCACCATCGCCATGTCGTACTTCTTGCAGTAGGGCCGAAGACGCTCGACTGTCGGACCGTCCGGGGCCTCCGCAGCGGCGTACCACCGCTTGTCCTGGGAGGGGCAAAAGTAGGGGCCATTGAAGATCTCTTGGAGCCCCAGAATCTGCACACCCTCCTCACCAGCCTGCTCGATGAAGGGCAGGTGCTTCTGGAACATGGCCTCCTGAATCTCGGAGACAGGGACACTCTCGTCATTGATGGGATTGGAAGTCTGAATCAAGCCGACGCGAACATTGCGTGCCATGGGGAAGCTCCTGCAGTGGAAGGGAGGTACCATCTTGGCATAATGGCTTACACTCGATCCCGCTTTTTTCGTTTGGGACTACTGGCCGCTTGCACTTCCGGAATCACGCGATCCACCCGAATCCGATGAGGAGGAACCCGAGTCGGATGACGAGCCCGAATCCGATGGGGAGGAACCCGAGTCCGTGCTGGAGTCCGAGGTGTCTAAGGCCTCCCAGCAAATCGCGCTGAGGTCAAAATCCAGCTTGTTGTCTTCCTCATCGCACTCATTGGAGATTCCGGTGTCGTCCACGTAGACAAACCACCGCACAAAGTCTTCCGCATCCGCTGCCTCAACATCGATGGTGTAGGCCTCGGAGACCACACCGGGCTGGAGACTTTTTCCGAGGGCCACTGCCCCCAGAGCCACCTCCGTACCGTCCTCGCGGACACCGTAGACCCCTGTACGCATCTTGGGACCCGCGCGGAGAACTCCCGAGTTTCCAACCTGGAAGACAAAGCGAAGCGTCGACCCGCAGCGGTCTTGGCACACACTGAGGCCGTCTGGCCAGAGGTCGTGTGTACCCTGCGGGTTCATGGCCCCTGGTGCTCCCTGGCGAAAGTTGTTGTAGTCCGGCCAGTTCGACGCGGAGTTTCGAGGTATGGAGAGATTCGGAAGCACATTCACGATGTTGTAGGCATGCTGATTCCAGAGGAAGCGAGCGCCCACCCAGTTGTTGTCGTCCTCCCCCACCAAGTAGAGACCGCTGTTGGCGTCGGAGTTGGTCATCAAGATCTCCGCCTGACCGTCGCCGTCAACATCCGCGATGATGGGGTACTCGTGCACCGTGCCGGAGGTGTGGCTGGTGTCCTCCAGCATCACAGCTCCGGTCTTGCCGTCCAGAACCCAGAGTGCGAGTTCGTCCCCGTAGACCACTTCCGCTGCACCGTCGCCGTCAAAGTCGAAAACCGAAGACGCCGTGGCGCCCGACGAAGTCTCGTCGGTCGGTATCGACCAGACCACCGAGCCATCCACCTCGTAGAGCGTAAAGCGTTCCTTGTCGGCCACCGTGATTTCGGGCGCACCATCTCCATCGAAGTCCGCGATGGTGCTCGGACCGCCGTAGCCGTAGCCCGCGGTCTGCCACTCATCGACCAGCGCACAGTTGTCTTCGAATATCCGAAGGTATTCATTCCCTGTGACGACGATTTCACCCTTGCCGTCTCCGTCAAGATCCGCCACCGCCGGGTAGCCATCGGGGTAGCCCGTGCTGCAGATCGTGCTGCCTGAGGCGTCGTAGATCTCCGACCCTGTCACCAGCTCTTGTGTTCCGTCTCCATTCAGGTCGATGGGAACGGACTGGTAGCCCGAGTTGAAATAGTCGTCGTGGTAGCCGCTTCCACCGAATCCGCGGGCCTTCAGCGCCCCATTTGCGGCGTCCAAGATGAGGTGTCCAAAGATCACCTCCACATCCCCATCACCATCCATGTCCGCCAGAGCGGGTGAATGGGAGCGACAAGGCAACTCCTCGTCGAGGTACACCCAATCCAGCCCCCCGTTGGTCTCGTAGAGTCCGGCGTAGCAGCGGTTTTTCGCGTAGTCGTAGACCGTCAGTGCAATTTCCGGGAGGAAGTCGCCGTCCACATCCCCAATCGCCGGGGTTGCGTAGCGGTAAGGGTAGTAGATACCGCTGAGGTAGAGATCGTCGTAAGTGCTCCAATACACCCTGGAGCCATCTCCGGAGATGAGGCGGACCACGCCACGCCAGTCGGCCCGGGAATCAAAAACTGCCACGATGTCCGGCACATCAAACTCGTCAACGATGCCATCGGATGTGTCATCCGTGAACTGGCCCACCATGGGGCTGGAGTAGCTTTTTTTGTGGCTGGGAAAGTCCGCGAAGGTGCTCATCGACCACTCGGTCGAGAACTCGAAAGAACCCGGAGGCGGCGTGTAGGTGCAATTCGGATTCACCGGCGTGTTTCCCGCTGCCGGTTCGGTGCACTCTGCGAACAATCCTGTGTCCACCCCGGAGTCAAAGGCATCTTTGGTGCGACACCCTGAAGCCAGGGTGACCACCGCCGAGATCCAAAGAAGCGCTTTCATCGTAGACACCTGTGTCGCCAAGAACCTCTGGAGTTTAGCCCATAAACATCGCCGCAGTCGATCGAACGGCATGCATTTCACGAGACGAGCCACTTCTACTCGCCGAGTTTCCCCTCAAACCGCACCCAACATGGAGCATGATCCGACAGCCCCGCATGCTTTTCGATCCAGGCTTCTGTGGCGCGTCCCGCAAGCATCGAATTGGCCAGCAGGTAATCGATCCGCCACCCGAGATCCTTTTCTCTTGCCCTGCCTCGATTGGACCACCAGGAGTACAGACCCGGCACATCGGGATTGAGGGCGCGTTGAGTGTCCACCCAACCTTGCTCCAGCCAACGATCCACCCAGGCCCGCTCCTCGGGCAGAAAGCCGGAATTCCTCGCATTTCCTTTCGGATTGTGAATGTCGATGGCCCGGTGGCAGATGTTCACATCGCCACAGACAAGAACGGATCGACCCTCCCGAAGCAAGGCACCAGTGACGTCGTAGAGGTGGTCCATGTACTCGTATTTGCGGAGTTGCCGCTCTTCTTTCGACGAACCGGAAGGAACATAGACAGAAACCACCGTGAGCATTCCGATATCTGCGCGCAGAAAACGCCCTTCTGAGTCTCCCCACAACAGACCGCTCCGAGAGTTCAGGGCGTCAAAAGGCTTCTTCGAGTAGATGGCCACTCCCGAATACCCCTTCTTCTCCGCGTTCACCCAATGGGTGTGGTAGCCCGGAGGAGCATAGAGCTCCTCATCCACCTGCTCCGGCCAGGCTCGCATTTCCTGAAGGCACAGCAAATCCGGCTGGTGGTTTTTCAACCACTCCAAAAAGCCCTTCCTTCCCGCAGATCGAATCCCATTGCAATTGAGGCTGCACACCGTGAACGACATCGTGTTCTCCTAGCTTGAAGCTCCCGCGAAGCGGTCTTCATTCGGCGAATTTCCCGGTGAAAAATAAGAATTCCGACAGAGGATTCCCAGAAAAAAACAATTTCTGCAACTTTCCGATTCCAGGGCCCTTGATGCTGCTGTGAAGGAAGGCCATGCCGGCTCTTCCCGAAACTTGAGGAGACATCATGCACCGTACAACTCTCTTTTCTGTCGCTCTTTCTGCAGGCCTCATGGGCTGCACCCTCGACCTGGACCAGGACATCGATGGTCCCGACACTCTCCCCGACACCGACCTCCACGAGGACGGTCCGGACCGCCAACAACCCGCTGAGCCGGGTGCGCTCGATGAACTGGTCGAAGACACTCGAGATGCGTTGACGCAGACCTTCAGCGCCAACGCCGAAACGTTCACTGAAATCGAGGGGGAGGAAGGGACGGTCATCTACCTGTGGCCCAATTCCCTCGAAAACGCCGAAGGCGAACTTGTGGTTGGAGAAATCGAAATCGAACTCATCGAAATCTATGGCAAGTCGAGCATGCTGGTCACGGACGTTCCCACAAACGGCCTCAACAGCGAGGGCGAAGTCGCCCAGTTGGTCTCCGGTGGAGAGTTTTATGTGAACGCCACCCAGAACGGAGAGGACCTCGAACTCAACCGCGCCTACTTGGTCTTTGCGCCCACCGAGAACACCGGGGGCCCCGACATGGAGATGGAGCTCTTCAAGATCAAAGAAGACGGGCCCGACGGAAAAGATCTCTGGGTAGAGGCCATTCCTGTTGATGGCGAGGAACAGGTCGACGTTGGCAAGGGCGATGCGGACGGAGGTTCCTCCGAGTACAGCTTTCTGACCCAGGAGTTCGGGTGGTCCAACATCGACCGTTGGTACTCCGATCCTCGCCCGAAAACCACCATCCACGTCGACGTACCCGACGGCTGGGATGACCAAAACAGCAGCGTCTTTCTGTCCTACGACGGTGAGAACACACTGGCTCGATTCGATACCTACGACGAAAGCACCGAGCTCTTCTCCGAGCACTACGGCCTCATCCCCATCGGTCTCGAGGTCCATGTGATCTTCATGACCGAGTCCGAGGGAACCTGGAGCTATGCCATCCAACAGACCACCATCGTCGACAACCACATCAGCGTCTTTGATGACCCCAGTGTCTTCATCGAAACCGATACCGACGGCCTTGTCGCAGCGATTGATGCCCTGCCTTAGGTTCCTTCATTCCTGACATGAGCGAAGCGGGTGACCCCAGGGGTCGCCCGCTTTTTCTTCGCTTGGGCCCTGAGGTCAACCTCTCCTCCGGCGGCTTTGAGGTTGAAAGGGTACCGAGACCTCATTAGGTGGCCACCATCGGAGGACGATTTGGCTAGCGACGACCTGATTGAGATCGAAGGAAAAATTGCAGAGGTGTATCCGGGGGGAACGTTTCTCGTGGAAACCGAGGCGGGTACCAAGGTCCACGCCCACCTCGCAGGAAAACTTCGTCGCTTCCGCATCCGCGTGGTCCTCGGAGACAAGGTCACGGTCGCTGTGAGCCCCTACGACCTCACCAAAGGCCGAATCACCTTCCGGCACAAGTAGGGTCGAAGGCCCCCAGTCCGGGCGGAACACCCCAGCCCTCGCGCCTCCTGCAGCAGCACTGCGCTCACCGCTCATCCCGATGCTGCCGCCCCAGCCGACCGCAGCAGGCCCCGAGTGGGGACTCAGTAGATGTTCGACTTCCGTGCTGATGCAGCGTGGTTGATGTAGACCGTTTTCTCCTCGGCATAGAACTTCCAGGCCTCTGGACCCATTTCTCGAGGACCTACTCCAGTGGCCTTAATTCCACCAAAAGGCATGTGGGCCTCGCCGCCGATGGTGGGATTGTTCACATGCGTCATTCCCGTGTCCAGCTCTTCAATGACCTGGAAGGCTCGTGAAATGTTCTGGGTGAACACCGAACCGGTAAGACCAAAATCGACACCATTGGCGACCGCAATTGCCTCCTCAAGAGACCCCACCCGAATGACACTGAGCACCGGCCCGAAAATCTCTTCGTTAGCGATGCGAGCGTCCGCAGACACGCGGTCAAAGAGCGTCGGCTCTGGGAAATATCCCTTGCCCAGTTCGCCCTCGACAGCGCGTCCTCCACCCAGGCGCAATTCTGCCTCTCCCTTTCCAATTTCCATGTAGCGCAACACCTGCTCGAGTTGACGCTGGGAGACACTCGGGCCCATGGTGGTGGCCTCATTCATGGGGTGGCCGGGTCGTACTTGCTGCCCAAGTGCAATGACCTGTTCCACAAAAGCATCCGCCACATCGTGCATGACAATGGCTCGAGACGTTGCCGTACACCGCTGGCCGGTGGAGCCAAAAGCCCCGAGCGCACACGCCGCAGCAGCCTTTGCAACATCGGCATCATCGAGCACAATCAGCGGATTCTTCCCACCCAGCTCACACTGCACCGGTTTGTGCTGCTCTCCACAGGTCTTCTCCACAATCCGACCCACCTCTGTCGACCCCGTAAAGCTGATGGCGCTGACATCGGGGTGCTCCAAAAGAGCCTTGGCTGGAGCCACGTCGCCGTGAACAATGTTCACCACACCATCGGGAATCCCTGCCTTCTGGATCAACTCTCCGATCAAGTGGGCCGTCGCAGGAGTCTCGGGTGCTGGCTTGAGAACGACTGTATTTCCAGCAGCAATGGCTGGCGCAATCTTCCAGAGTGGGATGCACACTGGAAAGTTCCAGGGGGTGATCAAACCCACCACGCCATGCGGGCGCCAAAGCGTCATCGCGAGCGTCCCTGGAAGTTCGCTCTCCGAGGTGATGCCCGTCATCCGACGGCAATCCCCTGCAGCGAACTCGACGTACCGAATGGTCTTGCCAACCTCTCCTTTGGCTTCGCGAAACAACTTGCCCTCCTCTCGAGCAAGCGCCTCTGCCAGGCGATCCGTGTTCTCTTCCAACAAGCGAACGAGCCGGTAGAGATAGGCCCCGCGCTGCGGAGCTGTGGTTCTGCGCCAATCCTCCGCTGCGTCCTTGGCCGCAGCCACGGCGGCGTTGGCTTCCTCGACCCCGGAGTCCGGAGCCAAACCAATGAGTTCATCGGTGTTCGCGGGGCAGCGGTTCTCCGTGTTGGCACTCGTCTCGCTCCACTCTCCACCGATCCAGTTGCTGCAGTCCACGCGCATGTCTTCCTCCTTGCCCGGCCTCCAAACTCGAGCGCTCCCGCATGCGGTCGGCAATCCTCGAGCGAGAGACAGGGTTATGATGGCCCCATGAGGTTTTTTCTTCTCTCACTGTTCAGTTTAGTTTTCGCAGCATGCGGCGCGGATGGCAACCTCGCTCCGGTAGGAAAGGACGGTACAGACACCGCCTCAGTGGCCACGTTGTCACAAATCACCGCCGGGGACGGTTTTACCTGCGGCATCGATGAGGCGGGGCAAATGCTCTGCTGGGGGGCCCAACTCGACAACCTCAGCACAGCCCCATCGGGCAACTACATCACCGTTGATGCAGGGTGGTCCTCCGTCTGTGAAATCGACCGAAACGGATCTCTCTCCTGCCGCGGGGATGATCAGTGGGGGCGTGTGAGCGAGGCACCAACAGGAACCTACAGCCAGGTTGCCGTGGGCTACGGCCATGCCTGCGCTGTCGCGCGGAATGGAACCGTGGAATGCTGGGGCTTGAATGACCAGCTCCAGGCTGAGCCGCCAGCAGGCACCTTCACCCAGGTCGCCGCAGGGCGTACCCACACCTGCGGGCTCACCGCAGGAGAGGAGATCGAATGCTGGGGGCGCGTCGATCAAAACCCCAATGACGATTTCGACCCCCCTCCGACTGGAAACGGCTGGATTTCAATCACAGCAGGGGCCTACCACACCTGTGCTTTGCACAACCTGGGCGAAGCACGCTGTTGGAACTGGGATGCCACCGGAGCCGATGACGACGACGAGGGAGAGGACTTGGCGGACCCCGAAGCTCCACCCATCGGCTTTGTCGCCATCGAAGCCGGAGAACAACACACCTGTGGAGTGTCCCACGACGGCGAAATCATCTGCTGGGGAATGGAGGCCAATGAATCCCTCGGCCAGCGCGAGGAAGGCCAGCGCGAGGCGCCAGAGGGGACAGACTGGCTGGACGTCTCCGCCGGATACGACCACAGCTGCGGTGTCCGAACCGACGGGAGCGTCACCTGTTGGGGGGGCAACCGCTACGGACAGGCCACTCCTCCGTGATCAAGTACCTCGGGTCCAAGAGAACGCTCCTCCCGCTCATTGTTCAGACCATCGATTCCCTCGAGGGAGCCCGATCGGTGATCGATCTGTTTTCTGGTACCTCGCGCGTCGGTCATGCCCTGAAGAAGCATGGGTTTCAGGTCTTCTCCAACGACCACAACGCCTACGCGGCCACCTTGGCGCGCTGCTATGTCCAAGCCGATGACGACCTGCTCACCGAGGCGAAAGAGCTCATTGATGAGCTCAACACTCTGCCGGGGCGCCGGGGCTACTTCACAGAAACCTTCTGCGAAAACAGCCGTTTCTTCATGCCTCAAAATGGAGAGCGGGTGGATGCCATTCGCGAAGAAATCGAGGCAAAAGACCTCTCGGAGGAGCTCAAAGCCATCGTGCTGAGTTCGCTCATGGAAGCCGCCGATCGCGTGGACTCCACCACAGGTCTTCAGATGGCCTACCTCAAGAAATGGGCTCCAAGAGCGTCCAAGCCGCTCTCCCTCCGAGTTCCAGAACTTCTTGCCCAGTCGGCCCATGGAAAAGGCAAAGCTCTCCAACTCGAGGCCCTCGAAGCCGCCAACACCCTCCGTGCGGATGTGGCCTACCTCGATCCCCCCTACAACCAACACAAGTACATCGGGAACTACCACATCTGGGAATCCCTCGTACGCTGGGACAAACCCGAGGTCTATGGAGTCGCCTGCAAGCGACTCGATGTTCGGGAGCGTCGAAGTGTATTCAACTCCAAGCCGGCCTTTCGGGAAGGCTTTGAGGCACTCATCGCTGCTGTCGATGCCCGGTACTTGGTGGTGTCCTTTTCCAATGAGGGCTTTGTCACTCGAGAGGACATGCTCGAGATTCTGTCCGCTCGTGGCGAGGTGGAGGTCCACGAAACGGATTTTCGTCGCTATGTGGGAGCAAAAATTGGAATCCACAACCCCGAGGGTGCCAAGGTGGGAGCGGTCAGTCACACTCGAAACAAAGAGTTTCTCTTCGTCGTTCGCTAGGCCGGGTTCAGAAACTCCAGGACACGAGCATTGAAGTAGTCGGTGCGGTCAAAAGGTGTCCCATGACGAGAGCCCTCAACAAGCTCCAGAGTGGCGTTGGGCATGTCCGCGACGTAGTCCTCTTTTTCGGAATGAGGGGTGTAGTCGTACTCCGCGCCCAAAACCAGGGTGGGCATTGTCAGCACCCCGATGCGATCGCGAACAGACCAAGTCGGCAAGGTCTGGAGCAACTGGAGGTAGACCGACTTGTCATTTTTCGCATAGCGCTCTTCAAAAGTGGCCCGGAGAAGCTCCTGGCCCTCCTCTGGAAAAAGCCGCTTGCCAAGCACCTTGGCCATCTTGTCCATCCCAGACATCCGAACCAAGGTCTTTCTCAGAAAAACCTCCCACTTTTTGCGGAGGTTTGTGGGTTGAAAGCTCGGCCAGGTGTTGACAAGCACCAAGCGCTCCACTCGAGTCGGCTCCTCCACGGAGAAGGCAAAGGATACGGCTCCGCCCAGGGAGTAGCCAAGCAGTGAAAAACGCTCGATCTCAAGGTGCGTGAGCAGCGCTCGGAGGTCCGAGAGAAACTGTTCAATGCTGTGGGGCCCCACATCCTTGCTGGATTGACCAAAACCACGGAGATCCGGCATGATCATCCGGTAGTGCTCCTTCAGGGCAGGAACCTGAAGCTCCCAGTCCAACTCGCTGGACCCGAAGCCGTGAACCAGAACAAGAGGTGGGCCACTGCCTTCCTCTCGGTAGTGAAGACGGGCACCATCGTGTTCGAAAAAAGGCATGCTGCTCCCTAACCTGGTCCATGGCAGCCGGGCGCTATTCCTCGCAGAGAAGCTCCGTGACTTCAAGAGAGTCGATGAGGTGTCGGTTGGTGAGGGCTCCTGTGCCCGCTGTAAAGCCGACGTAGGCTGGAAAATTGAAGTTCCCCGTGAGATTTTGGTCGATGTAGGTGACTCCATCGACCTGCACCCGAACGTGCGGAGCCGCGACCTCTACCTTCATGGTGTGCCAGCCCGTGTCCTCCATCTCCGGAAGCACTGCCCACACTGCTGGATTGGTCTTGTCGCCATCGAAGTGAAACGACAGGTGGTCGGAGGGAGTTGGATCGCCTTGGTCGCCGTTGTAGTACGTGTCGACCTCGATGGTCCAGCCCGGCAGGCCGCCATAGCCAATACCCCCCCCAGAACTGCCAAGAAAGCCCGACATGCGGTTGACGTCGAGAGCCGTCAGAGAGATGCCATCCGCTCCGGAGCCATCGCCGATGTAGAACAGAAACTCAATGCTGACCGAGCCTGCTGGCACAGTGGCTGAGGTCTGGAAAGCTGAGCCAACCAAGCCTGTGTTGGGTGGCGTGAGCTGCAGCCAGTTGTTCGAGCTGTCCCAGCTCGCTGCACCCTCGAAATTCCACGTAGAGATGTCCAGATCATCCACCGTGTAGCCCGCTTGCTGGCAGATGGAGATGTCCACTGATCCGGTGTTCTCGCAGCTGTCCAGGGTGACAATCTCGAGCTGGTGGGGTCCCTCTGACCGCGCGCTGGCCGGCCAGGTCCACTGCAACACTCCATTGGTGTCTGGAAACCCCGTGTAGAGGGTTCCGTCTTGGCTCGAGACCACACTCAGACTCAGGGTTTCAGGGGCGTCGACATCGTCGACCACCTGGGCCTCAATCAGCACATCCTCATCCACTTCGGCAATGGAGTCATGAGCCGGTGCAACGATTTGGGCGGAGGGTGCGGCGTCCGCGACACTTTCAAGTACGACTTGGACCTCGGGTCTCTGCGCGGCATCGCTCAGAATTCGTAGCAACCCCTCGCCCTGGGATCCCACCAAGAGGATCTCGCGGCTCTCCCCTGGATTGAGGGCGAAAGGAAAACTCAGGCTCTCCGCAAACCCCCAGCCTTCTCCCTCAATCAACATCTCTAAGACCTGAAGCTCGTCTTCTCCGGAGCTGGTCACCACGACCGATGTTTCCGAAAAGGTGCAGGCGATCTGCGAGACCGACTCGGGGCTGACCTCTATGCCCGCCTCCAACTCCTCTGCCTCACCGGTTTCACCCACCGGGGACTCTTGTTTGGAGACAAAGTCGTAGTCGGAACAAGCGGTAAAAACCGACAGGAGAACTGCCATACGAAACACAATCATGCCTCCCACTCTACAGCATTGCTCGCCAAGATACTCGTGCTTTTCCAGCCTCTCATGGGCAGCTGCGAAGCCTGCCTGTCACAGCTTTTCCGACTCTGACCACGCTCAGGAGTAGGCAGAAGGCCTCAACTGCATTATTTCGCCGCCCAACAAAGGGGGGCCCATGCTTCGCAACATCGCGATTATTGCCCACGTTGACCACGGAAAGACCACTCTCGTCGATGGGCTTCTTGCCCAAGCCGGCACCTTCGCTGCACACGAAGAGGTAGAAGACCGAGTCATGGATTCGATGGATCTCGAGCGAGAGCGAGGGATCACCATCCTCGCGAAGAACACGGCGGTGCAGGTCGGCGACGTCAAGATCAACATCGTGGACACTCCGGGCCATGCTGATTTTGGGGGTGAGGTAGAGCGCGTCTTGAAAATGGTGGACGGAGCCATCCTGTTGGTCGATGCCTCGGAGGGTCCCCTTCCCCAAACCCGCTTCGTGCTGCGCAAAGCCTTGGAAGCCGGGCTCAAGATCATGGTCTGCATCAACAAGATCGATCGGCCCGACGCGCGCATCCAGGAAGTGGAAAATGAGGTCTACGACTTGTTCATTGATCTCGATGCTGAGGAAGACCAACTCGAATTCCCGATGATCTACGCCTGCGCCAAGGAGGGCTGGTGCACTGAAGACCCCAACCAGAAGGGTGACGATCTCTCTCCGCTCTTCACCACCATCATCGACTTCTTTCCCGAGCCTGCCGGCAATTCGGATTCAACGCTTCAGTTTCTGGTCACTCAACTCGACTACGACTCTTACGTGGGGCGCCTGGCCATCGGTCGAATCGTCAACGGCACACTCAAACAACGCGATGAGCTCTTGTTGTGTGGTGAAGAGGGCGAGAAGAAGGTCAAGGTCAACCAGCTCTACACGTGGAAAGGCCTCCGACGCACGGAGACAACCGAAGCCGAAGCCGGTGAAATTATTGCCATCGCGGGCATCTCTGAACTCAACATTGGAGACACCCTGACCGCGATCGAGGATCCCCAGCCGCTGCCCCGAACCAAGGTGGACGAACCCACGATCGGCATCACCATTCTCGCCAACACAAGCCCCTTCTCCGGCCGAGAAGGAAAGTACGTGACGGCTCGCCAAATTCGGGAGCGCCTCGAGAAAGAGATGCTTCACAACGTGGCCTTAAAGCTCGAGGATGGCCCGAACATGGAGGCCATGAAGGTCTACGGTCGAGGCGAACTCCAGCTGGCCATTCTTATTGAGCAGATGCGACGCGAGGGCTTCGAGATGTGCATCTCCAAGCCTGAGGTTCTTGTCCGAGATGAGAACGGCAAGAAAACGGAGCCTTACGAGTTGGCTGCAATGGACTTCCCGGACACCTTCATTGGTGTGGTCACGGAGAAGATGAACCTCCGAAAAGGACGCATGGTGGAGATGAAGCAGGCGGGCTCGGGTCGAGTCCGAATCGAGTTTCGCGTACCCAGCCGAGGCCTCATTGGCTTTCGCGGAGAGTACCTCAACGACACCCGAGGCCAGGGCATTCTGAACACCTTGTACGACGGATACGACGAATACGCCGGCTACATTCCCTATCGCCTCAACGGTTCCCTGGTTGCGGATCGAAAAGGAAAGACCACCACCTACGCGCTCTTCGGGCTGCAGCCGCGAGGAAAATTGATGGTGGGTGTGGGCGTGGATGTCTATGAGGGCATGATTGTTGGCGAGTGCGCGAGAGAGAACGACCTCAATGTGGATGCCACCAAAGCCAAGCAGCTCACCAACTTTCGTTCAGCGGGGGCGGATGAAAAACAGATTCTTGCGCCACCCATGCAGATGACGCTCGAGAAGGCCATGGAGTTCATCGCAGAAGATGAACTGGTGGAAATCACGCCCGAGAACATTCGCCTCCGAAAAAAGGTCCTGCAAGCGAGCGGTCGATCGGTTGTACGCGGCGAGAAAAAAAGGAAATAAGGTACCACCCGGTTCACTCATTCGAGGGCTTCTGAGAACCGAGGTTTGACGCCGAGATCTGACTCTGGCAGAATCCGCCTCGAACCCCGGTTGGTTTGCATTCCATAGTTTCCTGGCGGATTTCAGATGGGTGCAACCAAGCCAACCAACCTTGGGTATATCCCAAAGGAGCCCCCCCCAAATGAACCCCAACTCTCTACTCGATAAACTCGGAACTGCCGTTTCCGGTCTTGGTTTCTGGCCGAAGGTCACAAAATTCCTTCCCATCGGTGCAATCTTGGCGCAGTACGATGGAGGAAAGCTCTTCCGCGAGGTCGTTGCGACCCTGATGAAGCTCAGCTGCATTGGCGTGGCCCTTGGTGCACTTGGATTTCTTCTGAAAGTTCTCGAGGTCATCGGAGACTTCCCGCTTCCAGCACTTCTGATGATCCTGTTTGTCTTGGTGATCAGCTACACCACCATCGTGACGCTCTGGAAGCGAGCAAACGACATCCACGGACAACCCGATAGCGAGATCAACATCACACCGATTCTCGTGGTGATGATTCGCACTGGCGGTGAGATCTTCTCCTTCATCCTGTATGCCTACGGAATCTTTGGATTCTTCATCGCCACTTTCGGTGGAATCGATGCAGGCATTGAAATGGGCAAGGGCATGGATGTGGGCATCGGCCTGCTGATCACCGGTCTCGTTGGTGGTTTCTTCGTCACCCTTGGTGCCTACTTCTGGGCGGAGTTGGTGAACATCACCGTCTCCATTGCGAAGAACCTGGAGAAAATCGCCAAGTCGACTGAGAAAAGCGCCTAAGTTTTCCTCCGTCACAAGAAAGGGCGTCTTCCTTAGGGAAGGCGCCCTTTTTTTCTTTTCCTCCCCGCTACCAAAGGGAGACTCAATAGCTGCCGGTCGCCACCAGCACCGCCACCTCAGCCAGCCTCAGAGAGGTCCGCTCCATCAGCTCAGCCATCGACGCCGCCTGGAAGCCCAAACGAGCCTGCTCGACCTCCAACCAGCTCGCACCGCCTCCATCAAGCGCGGCTTCCGCCAGACGCAGGTTCTCCCGAGCCAAAACGACCTCTTGTTCCACGTGTTGGTGCGCCTGGCGAGCCCGCTGGAGCCCTCCCCAAGCACGCTCGACCTCAAGCTCCACCTGGTCGGAAGAATCTTGTCGTGCCATCTGGGCCATGCGCCAGTTCGCCCGATCCCGAGCCTTGTTCGCTCGGGAGTGGCCCCCATCCCACAGAGCCCACTGGGCCGTCACGATACCCATCCAGTTCGTGTTGTAGTCTGAGAACATGGTGTTCTCGCTGTAGTTGGTCAAAAACGAGGCATTGACCCGAGGCATAAAGGACCAACGAGCGGCTTGATGCACAGCAAACGCGGAGGCTTCCATCGCTTTGGCAGCTTGGAGATCCTTTCGGTTGGTGCGAGCCGCCCCGAGGGCCTCACTCAGGCTTCCGGGCAGATTCACCTCCGCACTCAACTCCAAAGACACATCGCGCTCGAAGCCGGTCAGCTGAGACAAGACCAACTCGGCCTCATTCTCGGCTTGCTGCGCACTTCGCCGCTCTCGAATGGCTTGAGAAAGGGACAATTTGGCCTGCAGGACCTCACGGTCCACAGCTTCCCCGAGGTCTCGACGGGCCTCAGCGAGATCGAGCTGAGCCTGTGCCATGGTCACCCCTCGGGTGGCCAACTCCGTGGCCTCTCGAGCCGCCTGAGTCTGGTAGGCCACCTGCGCCACCTGCGCCTTCAGAAGCCGCTTTGCACGCTCGAGTTGTGCCTCGGATGCCGCAAGACCCTCATTGGCTGCACGTATACCGGGGAGGGTTCGCGCATCAAAGATCGCCTGGTCCACCCGAACACTCGCCGAGAAGTATTCTTTTTCCTGGATGACTGTGGGCTCGAGGTCATCGGGTACGTACGAAGAGAACTCCTCTGGAAGCCACTCCGTGGTGTCCATCAGAATCTCCCGCTGATTGAGGGTGTAGGAACCGTCAAACCACACACTCGGCAGCAGGGCAAAGCGGGCCCGCGTTCGCTGAGCGTTCGCCTGAATACGCTGCTGCTCCGACATGCCCACAAGACTGCTTCGCTCTTCCGCAGCCGCAACGGCCTCCTCAAGAGTCACAGCGGAAGCCGTACCTGTAGCCAGTCCAAAGCCGACAAGCGTCAACAAGAAGCGCTTCATGCTCCCCCCTCATCGGTATCGTCGTCGGAGAAGCGGCCCTGATTTTTTCGACGACCCAGGCTGCCCAAGAGATCGGCAGCCAGAGCCTCCACACGAGCCACGTTGTTCTCGTAGCTTTTTTGCTCTTCCATTCCTGCCGCATCCGGGGCTTCAATGACCATCATCGGAACTCCTTGTACCGTGACAGCTCGCTCCTTCTGCCAGCCCATCTTCTCCTTGAAGCCGTCGGCGATGGAGTAGAAAGTGGGCACCATCACAAGGGTCAGAATCGTCGCGAAGGCCAGTCCAAAGATCACCGCCACAGCCATCGGCCCCCACCATTCTGCAGTAGAGCCCCCGACGACGAGTCGGAGACTCGAGAAGTCCACTGAAATGCCCAAAGCCATGGGAACGAGACCCAGGATGGTCGTCACTGCCGTGAGCATGACGGGACGAAAACGAACGAGGCCCGCCTCAATGAGCGCATCCCGAGTCTCGTAGCCACGATCCCTGAGCTGTTCCACATAGTCCAGCAAGACGATGGCGTTGTTCACCACGACTCCCGCGAGGGAGATTACCCCGATGCCCGTCATGATCACACCGAAGGATGTTCCGGTGATGATCAAGCCCCACAGCACACCCACCAAGGAGAGAATTACGCTCGCCATGATGATCGCGGGCACCGCCAACGAATCAAACTGAGTCACCAAGACCATCAGAATCAACACGAGGGCGATCGAAAACGCACGGGAAAGGAACTCCTGAGCCTGGCGCTGCTCATCGTCCGCTCCGCCCATACGGATGAACATCCCGTCCCCCGGCTGCGAGCTGTCGATGAGCTCCGAGACCTCTGCTCGTACAGCATTCTGGTTGAAGCCGGTGCGAATGTCCCCTTCGATGGTGACCACCAGATCCTGGTCGATGTGACGCACAGAACCCGTTCCACCCGCAAGCTCGTAGCTGGCTACAGAGGAGAGTGGAACCGGAAACGTGTCCGGGCTCCGATCGTTTCGTCCCGGCACTCGCAGGTCCAAGACGGCCTGGAGGTTCTCTCGGTAGGCGGGTGCCACCTCCACCACAATGTCGTGCTCGTCCTCGCCGTCTCGCAGCGTGCTCGCGATGGCACCCGACACCGCTGTTCGGACCGTGTTTCCGACAACACTGCTGCTCACGCCCACAAGCTTCGCAGCAGCACGGTCAATTCGGAGCCGCATTTCAGGACGTCCGACCCGGTAGTCCGAGGAAAGCTCAGTTGCGCCCTCAATGGACTCCAGCTTTCTCTGGAACTGAGATGCAAGCTCACCGACCTCATGAAAGTCCTCTCCCGACACCTCAACTGAAATCGGAGCCCCCACGGGGGGTCCCATCTCCTCTTTGTTCACAGCAATGTCCGCGCCGACAATCTTCGTGGTGCTTTCACGAATTCGCTTGATGGTCTCTTTCGTGCTCTCGACACGGCCCTGCTGACCCGGTTTCACACGATTGGCCCCAGGCAAGAAGTCGACTGTTATTCGTCCCTGGTTGGGCACAGCCTGAGAGCCCGCCAAGGGATCTCCGCCTCCGGACACACCGGACTCCGAAACGAAAACATCCACATTGGCTTCCTGGCGGAGCAGGTCCTCCACATCACGCAGAATTCGATCGGTCGTCTCAATGCCGGTGCCGTCAGGAGCCTGCACGGAAACAATCGCCCGATCCGGTTCCGTATCTGGGAAAAACTCCGTGCCGTGGTTCAGGGCACCGTAGCAGAAGAAGGTAAAAAACAACGCGCCAAAGCCGGCCAGGGCCGACCGGTAGCGGTGATCGATCGACCACTCCAAGATGGCCTTGTAGCGCGTCAACCACACCCCCAACTCGCGCTCTCCATCCTCGGTGACAACCGCGCTCCTCCGCGGAGCGCGGAGGAACTTCGCTGTGAGCACCGGCAGAATGGCAATGGCCACCACGAGCGAGGAAAACAAGACGATGATGAGTGTCTTGGGCAGGTAGCCCATGAACTCGCCCATGATTCCACCCCAGAACACCAGAGGAAAGAATGCCGCCACGGTCGTGGCTGTCGAGGCCGCCACAGCCCAACTCACCTCGTTGGTACCCACGAGGGCTGCTTCTTTCGCGGTCTTTCCTTCTTCCATGTGCCGGTAGATGTTCTCGACCACCACAATCGCGTTGTCCACCAGCATCCCGAGAGCGAGGATGAGCGAAAACAGAACAATCATGTTCAAGGTGAACCCGAGAGCCTGGATCAAAATCATGCTCATCAGCATCGACAGTGGAATCGCTATCGCCACAAACAGCGAGGTGCGGAAGCCCAGGAAGAAGAGGATGACCCCAACCACCAGGATCAATGCCGTCATGATGTTGTTCTGGAGTTCACTCACCATGTCGGAGATCATTTCAGACTGATCCGCCAAGACCCGGTAGGTCACCCCATCCGGCCAATCTTGCGCCTCCAGTTCTGTGAGAACCTTGATGTCCTCTGCGACCCCCACGATGTTGGCACCCGTTCGCTTGGTCACTGACAGAGAGATGGCAGGTGCCCCATTCATCCGTGCATAGGTCTCGCGATCTCGAAAGCCATCCACCACCCGCGCAACGTCCGATACCAGGACAGGAATGTCGCCTACCCGCTTCACGGGGACGGATTCGATCTCGCTGGGCTCGGTGAACTCTCCCGGAACACGGACGAGAAAGCTGCCCTCTCCGGCGCTGACCTCACCCCCAGGAATGTTGACGTTCTCGGCCTGGATGCCTCCAACGACATCGTCGAGGCTCACTCCGTAGTAAGCCAGGCGGACCGGGTCGACTTGAACACGAATCTCTCGTGTGAGACCCCCGGAGACCTGGGCTTCAAGAACACCAGGGATTCGAGTGACCTGGTCTTGAAGAGCCTCCGCCAACGCCTTCAACTCCTGTTCCGGCGCTCCAGACATGGTGACAATGAGAATCGGAATGTCCGAGAAAGAGACCTCCCGGATCTCCGGCTCTTCCGCATCGGATGGGAGCAAGGGCTTGGCACGCCCAACACGATCCCGAACACTCTGGATGGCCTCTTCCATGGCCACATCCGGCTCAAACTCAAGAACGACGATGCTGACACCCTCAGCAGACGTCGAACTCATCTTCTTCACGTCTTGAACCGCGGTTAGCTCCCGCTCCAAAGGAATCGTGATCAGTCCCTCGATGTCACCTGGAGCCACGCCAATGTAGGGTGTGCTGACCATCACCACCGGTACGGGAATGTCCGGTGCAGCCTCTCGCGGAAGGCTTTTGTAGCTGCTCGCTCCAAAGAGCAAGATGCAGAGGGTCGCGATGAGGACCGTAGTGCTGTGTGAGAGAAGAGAACGAAGCATGTTCGATGATTCCTTGGCCCTTAGTACAGAACGCGACCGGCTTCGCAGCAGCGGCCTTCACGGGCCACGAGGACATCGTCCCCATCCGCCAGGGAACGGTGGCCATTGACCACGACTCGGTCGCCCACACCCACACCCGTGGACACAACCACCTGGTCACGAACAACTTCTCCCAACTCCACCTCACGCCAGACGGCTGTGGCGTCCTCCACCACATACACCCCTTGCGTGTTGAGCCCGGTCACCACCCACTCTTGCGGAATCAAGACCGATTCAGCAGGCATCTCTCGGCCCAGTTCCACTCGCGCAATCATTCCCGGCAAGAGCTTGCGTTGGCTGTTCTTTACGGCCACCTCCACCTGAAAGGCTCGCGTGTCCGAATCCGCGACAGGGGCGATGTTGGAAATGGTGCCCGAGAAAGGCGTTGCCACAGCCTGGAGGTGGATCTGCGCTGCCATGCCTCTCTCGAGAGACACCACGTCACGATCGGTCACATTGAGTCGGACAATCACGGTGTCGAGCGAGACCAACCGCAACACAGGCATTCCGGGTCCAAGAACCTCACCGCGCTCGGTGTGCACCGCTCCAATCTGGCCAGCAAATGGGGCAACAACCGTTGAGCGTTCCAAGTGGAGTTCGGCCTGCCGTCGGTTGGCCTTGGCGATTTCAAGCTGAGTCTCTGTGGCCTGAAGCTGAGCTTCCGAGATGAGGTCTCCCAAGCCCAATGCCCGCTTGTACTCCGCATCTGCCAGTTCTTCTTGAGCCGTTGCCTGCTCGAGAAGTACTCGGTGGAGCTCCGCATCGACGCTGGCCAGTTTGGTTCCGCGACTCACCCGGTCGCCAGCCTTCACGTGGATTGCCTCGACGTAGCCTCCCCGTGTGGTACTCAACTCGGCATCACGAGACGCCTCTACGGACCCCAGCATGCTCATCTGGAGCTCTGAACTCGAGGCCACCATCTCCACTACATCCACCCGGGTTCCCGACGAACTCTCCGTGGGAACACTCGCCGGTGGCGGCTCAGCCTCACCCCCGCCTCCGCAACCGAGAAGCGCGAGGCCCACACCGACTGCTCCGCAAAAACGTTTCGCCCAAGTCATCTCGACCACTCCCAAAAAATCAGCGGTTTTTTCTTCACGATCTGCATCCCCGCTCAAGAGTAAGGAAAATCCTTGCTCCTGGGCCATCGGCTGCCATCGGTTGTGCCTATGGCGGATTACACCACTTTCGACAAGCGCTTGGAAATTGGAGTCGTCAGGTTTTGAACGGATTTCGCAGAAGAGAGCCCTTTGTTCCTCACTTCCCCACCTCTTGATTGGAATTGAAATTTTTTGCTGCGACAGCGCGCCGGGCAAGATCGTCCACAGATCCGACGTCGATCGGTTTTTTGAAAAAGGACCTCAAGTTGGGATTTTTTCTACCGAGATCCCCTCTGCTCGAAGCCTTTGTTGTTCACGAGGGCCAAGCCGGAACCCGCTCAACCAGGAGCCGCGCAATGCGCATCGCGATTGTCATCACGACCGAGGGTCGTACTCAAAGCACCGACCACCTCGTTCAAAGCCTCCGCGAGAACACGCAGTTGCCCCACGACATCCATGTCGTTGACCACAGTGTGACCCCGGATGGACTCACGCCACGGACCAACATGTGGCTTCCCGACCGTCAGGCACGGGGCTCAATCTGGGTTCAAACCGCGGCCTTCAACGCAATCCGTACCGCCGCAAACTACGACTATGTTTGGTTTTTGACCGACGAATCCGCTGTCCGAACCGATACCGATCCGGTGGGGATCCTGGTGAGCGTTCTCGAGGACAACCCGCGCATGGCTGTCCTCTGTCCCACTGATCCCATCGGGGAATACCCCGGCTCCGCTCCACGACCCCAAAGCTCCTGGCATGCCGCCACCGACTGCCCCCATGTGGGTTTCATGGTGCGAACGGCAGCGGTCGATGAGGTGGGCTTCATGAACCCGCGTCTGCGCTACAGCTTGGGCGCCATGACCGAGTACGCCTACAAGCTCTACTCCGAGGGTTGGTTTGTGGCCTACGCCGATGGCGTTCGACTGCATCAACCCGTGGCTCTCCGAGGCACCCCCGGGCAAGATCCCGCCACCGTTGAGCGCGTCAGCCAGCGCTTTGCCTTCGACTACCTGTTCTCCAACTACGGGTGGGACTGGCCCAAACATTTCAGCGAAGCGACGGCTGCCCATGACATCGCTGAGAATGGCTTCGAGGCCGCCTACCAAGTGTGGATGTCTGCCTTCGAGACTGAAGAACTCCAAATCCGAAAGGCTGCAGTCACCAACGAGGCCCCCATGCTCCGAAACGGACAACAGGTGACTCCGGTTGCACCCACTCCGGACGAAGAGCCTGAAACTCGCGTTGAATTCACCATTCAAAGCCCGGCGACGACCAAGCTTTTGGTGTGGCCAAAGTACGACTCTGCTGCGGACCTCGAGGCTCTGATCAGCGACTACGGTCGGCTGTTGATGAACCGCGAGGACATCTGCCTCTGCGTGCGACATGACCCTGAGCGAGACATCGAGATCAACGCGGCCTGCGCGGCCCTCACTCTCGCCCACGAGCGCATCCTTGGACCGGAGGTTGACCTGCACATTCTGCTGGTCAACGATGCGATTCCTGTTCAGCACTGGAATGCGCTTGGAGAGGCCGTCGATGCCAGCCTGAGACTGCCTTCTGCGGATTCCGATCCCGAGCGAGAGGCCTTCCATCAAGCCTTGGGGGCCCGAGTCATTCGGGACGTGGTTGAACTCCGGCAAGAGGTTGCCCCTCCTGCACGCATTCCCTCCCTGGAGGATCTGTTTCCCGGGATGGAGCAGCTTGCAGGTTAGCGCTGTACGCGTCTCCTCGAGACCATCCAGCCCCAAAGCCCCAGGAGCCCAACCGCCGCTCCGGGGTTTTTTTGCGGGCTGATTGCACAAGCGCAGCCCCCTCCGGACTCCACTCCAAACCCGCCTGGCTCACCTGGAGTCGTCTCGGGAATTCCGGTGTCTTGCGGTTTTGGGTCTTGCTCCTGTCCGGTATCCTCAGGCGGATCACCGCAGTCCGGATGGCTGTCGAGGACCTCGATTCGATAGCGGTAATCAAAGGTTTCATTGTCCTTGAAACGCTCTCCCAGATTCGCCACGGCTAAAAAGAGTTCGTCCGCTTCTCCAGCGTTGCACAACACGTCCTCTCCTGTCAGGCCGTCCTCGAGCGCTACGGGCTGATACGCCGAGCCCGTTTCTCCCGACTGAGCCCACTGCAGACCCCAGCTCGACGGCGTTCCGCGAGAACCGGCAGCTTCCCCGTCAAACTCCAAAACTGCATGCCCTCTGTTGGGATTCCTCAACTGGATGAGGTTGTAGCCGTAGCGCTGCGGCAGACACTCCGCGTTCGCCTCTCTCCACTCCGCGTCCCCTCCGGACGGCAAGGCGTCCGCCACCCGACAATCCCACTCAGAAAAGTAGGATGCGTAGTAGTTGATGTACTCGGCGTACCAGCTTCCATCCTCGTAGTCCCAGAGCGCATTGTGGGTGGCGAAGTCCAGGAAGGTCTGATCAAAATCCACTCCATCTTCCTCGAGGATCTCCATGAGCGCCTGCAAAGGGTCATTGGAGGGATTGTTGCGCTCCCACGACTCTCGAATGATTCGCCAGTCGGCCACATGCTCCGTGAGGTAGCGCGGAAACAGAAAGGCACCGTATTGGTGGTACTCCGTGAACACTCCGGTATCGAAGTAGTCAAAGAAGTTGACGGCGTAGTTGGGAAGCAGACCGTAACCAAAGACGAACGCAAGATAGGTTTTGTCGCCGGGGATGACCTCTGGAACACTCCAACACGCAGTGGCCTCGTAGTACCAGCCTCCCAAGTCCACATAGTCCCAGGTGTCCATCGCATCTTGAATGGCGTGGAAGAACTCGTGGACTGCGGTGCCCGCTCCTGCATCTTCGGCGAACAAGGCATTCTTCGCCAGGACAATCATTGGCCAGCCGTCCGCGTCGTAGGAGAAGTACCCGGCGGCCCCGTAGCTGCTCATGGAGCCCTCACCGGTTTCTGCCACATACACATTGAACCGAAACTGGTCGCTTCCCACCGGTGCCGTGTAGTCCATGTCGTCCACAAAGCGTTCCCAGCTTGCCTCAAACGCATCCAGGACCGTATCGGTTGTCGCCCTCGAGAGCGTCTCTGGGCCCCACTTCAACACGAAATTCTCGGAGTAGGAGCTGTTGGGCCACGCTCCCCAGGCGTCTCTCTCCCCCTTGGCAGGGAGCGATGGAGGGGGCGCCACGTCCACCATGGGCGGCTTTGCACCGCGACGTTGCATCAAGTCCAACGTGAGACAAGGAGCCTCCAACCCACTCCCTTGAGCGCTTCCCATCACTGAGAGCCATGTCAGAATGCCCACGACGTCCTTCCCTCTTCGAGTTCCAGCCTACACTTCGATTTGTCCTCGAGACAAACTCAGCGGACAAGGTCCTTGATTCCATCATCCATTTGAGGGAAGCTTGACCCGCACACATGAACCGAGGCCTCCCATGTCCAACAAGCTCGCTATCCATGTATCCGGACTCCATTTTCCCAATCCCTTTGTGATCGGAAGTGGACCACCCAGCACCAATGCAACCATCATCAACAAGGCCTTCGCTGCAGGTTGGGGGGGTGTTGTTGCGAAGACAACGGCGTTGACCGATACCCCGGTTGTCAACGTGCAACCCCGCTACGGAAAGCTGCGAACCGCTGACAAAGCCACCGTGGGCTTTCAGAACATTGAACTCATCTCGGATCGACCTTTTGAGGACTGGCTGGATGATTTCAAAAAGGTCAAAGACGCTTACCCCGACCGGATCCTGATCGGCTCCGTCATGGAGAGCTACGACAAGGGCCGCTGGCAAGAGGTGGTTGGACGCTCGGCTGAGGCCGGATGCGACGCCATCGAACTCAACTTCTCTTGCCCTCATGGGCATCCTGAGCGAGGCATGGGGGCCGCTATGGGCCAAGACCCCGAGCAGGTGGAGGAGGTGACTCGCTGGGCCGTTGACGCCTGTGATGTCCCCGTTTGGGCAAAGATGACCCCCAACATCACCGACATCACCAAACCTGCGGCTGCTGCCATGCGCGGTGGTGCACAGGGGGTCAGCGCCATCAACACCATTCTCGGCATGATCGGGATCAACATGAAGAACCTGAGGCCCATGCCTACCGTCGAGGGGCACTCGACTCCAGGCGGCTACTCCTACCTCGCGGTCAAACCCATCGCGCTGCGCATGGTGTCGGAACTTGCTCGGTGGAATCCGGACATGGACATCTCCGCGATGGGCGGGGTCACGAACTCGAGTGACGCTTTCGAGCACATCTTGGTCGGAGGCAGCACCGTTCAAGTCTGCACTGGAGCCATGCTCCAGGGCTTCGATATGGTCAGCGAACTCCAAGAAGGCCTCGAGGCTCACTTGGAGAAGCACGGGTTTGAGTCCCTGCGAGCCGCTGTTGGACACAGCCTCCAGTACTTCACCACACACCACCACCTTGTGGAACTGCAAGCTGCGAAACGAGCCCTCAAAGCAGCAGCCATGGCAAACAAGGACACCGAGTGGGGCAAGGGTCGCGTCCAGGACGAAACCGCCGCCTTGACCTCCAACGAATAGAGGAAACTTCTCAGAGCGGGCCTTGCGCTTGGACTTTGGAAATCCAGCAGGCGAGCAGCACTGCAAAATATGTCTGGATCTGGCCGGAATCTCAGCGGTATACTCGCGCCTCACCCGAGGCCCATGCGACCATGCGCAGTCTTTTCGTCGTACTCACCCTTGCCTCCTGTGGGCCGTCCGAAGAGACTGCCCCGGTCGACACCAGCGGTGAAATGCCTCAAGAAGAGACCGCTCCGAGCGAGTACGTCTTTGAGGAAGACGAGCCTGCTCAGCTGCTTTCTCTTGGAGAAGTGGAGCTCGCGATCTTCGAGAGCTTTGAGGTACTCCAGCGACTCAATCCCTCTTTGGTCCACGACGCCTACGCACAAGTCAAGGACCAGACGGACTCCGAGTGCCCCTATTTCTACGACTACTACGACTACGACTACTGGGCCGACAGTTGCGAGACCGACGCAGGAAGCAGCTTCTCGGGTCAAGTCGGGTTCTGGCGTACCTACAACACCCAAGACGACTACTACGACATCATCGATGAGGGCTACTACTCCGGAGACGCCAAGGTCACATCCACTGACGGAGAAACCTTTGTGGGATCGGGCTACGCCTACCACTCGGCCAAACGCGACCGCTATGGAACCAACAACTACCACTACTGGAACGTCTGGGGCGAGTACGGATGGTCCGGCGGTGGCCTCGAGGCCGGCAACTGGGTTCAGGAAGACTACACGGTCGAATTCAGCATGTGGACTGGCAACTACTACGGCTCGGACACGGCGACCTACACCTCCCTGAGTGGAGGCCTCTCGGGCCTGTCTGGCGACATCAACACCATCCTGCTGCGAGATTTCATGATCTATAGCGACGAACTCGGAAGCGAGTGCGACCTCGAGCCGTACGGCACGATCTCCGTTCGTGACAACGCAGGAAACTGGGTCGATGTGGTCTTTGATGGACCGGCCTACTGGGGAGCTTGGGCCTTCCAGCCTCACTGTGATGGCTGTGGCACGGCCTACTTCCGCGGTGAGGAACTCGGGCCGACCTGCATCGACTTCAGCTCTTGGCTTCAATGGGAGAATCTCTCATGGTAAGCCTTCTCCTTCTCGCAGCCTGTTCGAACACCGAGGTCTCCGACCCCATCGAGGATACCCCCTCTACCCGAAACCCACCATCGGCCGAGCAGGCTCTGCCACTGCTCACCCGAGCGAGCATGGACCTGCGAGGAATACGCCCAAGCCTTGAGGAACTCGAACAAATCGAGGCCGATCCTGGGCGGCTTTCGACCCTCGTGGAACGCTTTTTGGACGACCCGAAATTTGGGGCTCAGCTGCGCTCTCACTATTCCAACATCTACCTCACCAAGCTCGACTACTACTACGTCGGCGCCGAGGACTACGGCCTTCCCGATGAACCCGGGTTCGCTGAATCCGTTGGTGAAGAGACCCTGCGAATCCTGAGCCACATTGCAGAGAACGACCTGCCCTACACGGAGATCGTGACAGGGGACTGGACGATGGCCAATGCCCAGCTTGGGGCTGCTTGGCCTGTGGACTATCCCAGTGGAGAGCACGATTGGTTGCCCGTGCATTACACGGACAAGCGGCCCACAGCCGGCATCCTTTCCACCAACTCCATGTGGTGGCGGTACATGAGCAACACCTCGAATGCAAACCGCAGCAGAGCCAATGCCATCAGCCGAATTCTCCTGTGCAACGACTACCTCTCCAAACCCATCGAATTCGATCGGAGCGTGAACCTCTTGGACGACGATGCCGTCCGAAATGCGCTTCAGACCAATCCAGGATGTGTGGCCTGCCATCACAGCCTCGATCCAATCGCCTCCTATCTCTGGGGCTTTTTCTACTACGACTACGACTCCGCCGAAGACACCACCAGCTACCATGCGGAGCGGGAGTACATGTGGGAAGACTACTCCGGTGTGGCGCCAGGGTTCTACGGGCAAGAAGGCTTCATCCTCAGTGATCTGGGTCAGCAACTCGCCGGGGATCCCGGCCTCATTGAATGCGCTGTTGAACAGGCTTTTGAGATCTTCATCGGTCGTCCCCCAGAGGCCCAGGACACCCGTGCTCTGACCGGCCACCGAGAGGCTTTCCTCGAGAGTGGCCTTCAACTCAAAGCACTCTACCGCTCGCTCCTCGCCGATGAGCGCTACACCGGCTCCGTCCATCACGGCCAAGAAAACTCCAGCTTCAAGATGGTGACAACCGATCAAATGGCGTCCCAAATTGAGGACATCACGGGCTTTCGTTTCCGAACCCAAGGCTACGATGTCATGAGCACGGACACCTATGGCTTGCGCACCTTGGCTGGTGGAGTGGATGGGGATCTGGTCACGGCCCCTGCCATCAACCCCACCGCGACCATGCTCTTGGTTCAGGAGCGACTCGCACAGTCCGCGGCGTGGTACGTGGTGTCTGAAGACCAGAGCACTGACCGTCCCCGTTTGTTCACCGAGATTGATTTCTCGGAGACGCCAAACACCACCCCAGAGCCCATGGTCGCGCAGATCCAGGACCTTCACCTGCGGCTGTTCGGACAGCTTGTCGAGGCCGATGGCCCTGAGGTTGAAGCCAACCTGGACCTCTGGACGCAACTCTTTGAAGCCGAGGGATCCATTGCCGATGCCTGGGCTGGATTGCTTTCTGTGCTGCTCCGAGACCCCAACTTCTTGGTGTATTGATGGACTTCTCACGACGACATTTCCTGGGCTCTTCTGCCGCTGTATTGGCAAGCATGGGACTGCCTCTCCAGCAGGCGATGGCCACAGGTGCTGGCAGCTCGAAAAAGTTTCTCTTTGTGGTGAACTACGGAGGATGGGACCCCACCCAAGTCTTCGCTGCTGAATTTGAGAATCCCAATGTGGACATGCCTGTCGACGCCGAGCCGATGACCATCGGAAACATGACCCTGGTGGATCATGAGGATCGAAAGTCCGTGCGGGAGTTTTTCCAAAGCCACTGTGAAAAATCGCTCGTCGTAAAAGGACTCCTGGTCCCCTCGGTTGCCCACCAAAATTGCATGCGTCTGATGCTCACCGGAACCACTGCAACAGGCACCTCGGACTGGCCTGCCATTCTCGCAAGCGACCAAGCCTCCAACTACCCCCTGCCACACATCGTCCTCGCGGGTCCAAGCTATCCGGGTTCCTTGGGCGGTGTGGTCAGCCGAACCGGCTCCAGCGGACAACTTGAAGCCCTCTTGGACGGCAGCATTGCCCAGTGGTCCGACACTTCTGTGCGGGGTCCGAGCCCACGAGCCGAGGACATCATGGATGCCTACCTGGACCGGCGCGCAAAGGCCGTGGCCTTTGCGGCTCAAAGCCAGCGCGAGCAAGAATTCTCGGAGAACTTTCGGCTTTCCCACGAGCGCACCCAATCCCTCAAGGGGCTTCTGGGCGTTACGGATTTCGGAAGTGGAACCAGCTTTGGCAACCAAGCGCGACTCGCAGTAGACACCCTGGCACTCGGCATTTCACGTTGTGCGACCATTTCATTTTCCGGAGCCGGCTGGGATACGCACGGCAACAACGACACCACCCAGTCCTCCAACTTCTCCGAACTCTTCACAGGGCTCCAGGACCTCATGGTTCGTCTTGCGACCACCAAAGGACCTGATGGAAAAGCACTGGATGAGGATACCGTTGTCGTCGTTCTCTCCGAGATGGGGCGGACACCCCAACTCAATGAGGAAGACGGAAAAGACCACTGGCCGTTCACCGCCTGCTTGGTCGTCGGCAACGGGGTGGCCGGCAATCGGGTCGTTGGAGCCTACGACACCTACTACTATGGGGAGCTCATCGATTTCGCGACGGGTGAGGTGGATCGCAAGACAGGCTCCAACCTCAGCAGTGCCAACTTTGGAGCGACCCTGCTGAACCTCGCCGACATCGATCACAACGACTACATGCCGGGAATCGCCAGCATTCCGGGACTCCTCAGCGGCTAAGCCTTTCGGGAACGCGTTCGGCGGACCAGCAGAGTGGCGAACATCAACAGTCCCACCGGTACATGGCGACTTCCCCCTGCAGACGAACTGCTGCATCCGCAGTCCGAAGAGGCCTCCTGCACCGGTGACGGAGCAGCATCCGACTCCTCATTGCAACTGGATTGAACCGATGCATCGGTGTCATCGCAGTCTGACCCACCATGGCCCTCGGCGTCCTCACCGTCACCATCTTGATCGAAGTCCGAACCCCAACTGCAGTCCTGGTTGATGCCATCGTAAGGAGCATCTTCCGCTCCAGGATGCACACTGGGATTCTTATCGTCGCAGTCGTACCCTGTGGAATACCCGTCGAGGTCCTCATCTACCCAGCGCGCTCCTGGCCCTCCGTTGGCCCCCAGATCCGAACGCGAGCCATCGGGGTCAATGATGTCTGGATCGCCGGCGTCTCGATACGGACTGCCGTCCAAAAAGACGAGCCGGTCGTTCTCCAGTTTTCCGTCCTGACTGTAGAGCGCCATCCGTGGATCGTCTTCGATGCTCTCCGAACCCTCTACACCCTCGGTGAGGTGACCGTACTCATTGCGAAAAAAGCCGTTGTGACTCAAGCTCCAGTCCATCTGCGAGTTGGCGTCCATTACCTCGATGCCCAGACTGCCTCCTGACTCCACCACGAGGTTGTTTCGAAAATCCGCGACCGCATCCCAAGCGAGAATTGCAGCACCCTCTTTCAGCCCGTAGTTGGCCAGAAAGCTGTTGTTGTGAACCACAAGCGGCCAGCCACTCTGCTCGAACCCCGTCAGGAACACCTCACCATCCGATTCGGTATCCATGCGCACGTTGTCCACACTCACAACGCCCGAGAAACCCGCATCCGAGTAGACCTCAAACTGCAGCTCTCGAATGGGAAGATCGATGATGTCGTCGTCATCCCCCCCCCAAGACCCCCAGGACTCAACTCCCCCAACCTCAATCTCGCGCCAGCCCGTCCAGTTCACGTCTCCATACCAGCCGTAGAAGTACTCGCCCTCCTGGTCCCGAAACCTGAACGTGAACCCCCAGTCGGTGTGAGGCGAGAAAAGATTCAAGCGAAACAACGTCGGCATGAGCTCGGGAAGCTCG
The DNA here is from genome assembly GCA_036021505.1 of Myxococcota bacterium. Taxonomy (GTDB): domain Bacteria; phylum Myxococcota_A; class UBA796; order UBA796; family CAJQPC01; genus JAYXVV01. The sequence goes on from JAYXVV010000143.1 coordinate 41,689, forward strand.
ATGGTAGGCGTGTAGAACACCGTCTTCACATCATTGTCTGTGACCGCTGTGAAGTCCCACTCCATGCTGGCGACCCAGTCTCCCTGAGGTGCTGAGGGATCCTCCTTGAGAACAAAGCGATTGATGGACGCAGATTGGTTGCTCCAGATCCCACCGTAGTCCACCTCGCCTCTTGGACGAGGGGATTCTGTGAGCATCAATCCCCCCCCATACGACGCCACATTTTCCACGAAGAGGTTGTTGGTGAGCACATAGGGGCCCAACAGCGGATCGGACTCCTCGAGAACCGCGCCCCCGCCAAACCCCGCCGTGTTGGACACGAAATGATTGTTGCCCAGACGGACCTCATCCGATCGGAGCAGAACAAGACCCCCACCTGGAAAGTTTCCTCCTGCCTCATTGCCCAAGAAGTTCGCGTTCTCAATGGTGACGATGTTGGTGTCCTCAATCGCCAAGCCACCCCCCTCGTACTGCGCCACGTTTTCCTGGAACGAGCACCCATCCACAGCAACAGTTCCATAGGAGTAGAAGTCCCGCAGACGTGCCCCTCCCCCCACTGTGCCGGCGTGGTTGTCCTCGAAGAGGCTGTCCCTGCAGATGAAGTCTCCGCCGTAGTATTGATAGACCCCACCCCCCTGGTAGGCAGCGAGGTGGTTCTCCACAACGGTGTCGTTGAGGGAGACTCCCGTGTAGTAGGCCGCATAGATGCCCGCACCGTAGTCGTACACCCCATCGTTGCTGTCCAAGTGACACGAATCAAAAAGCACGGTGCTGTAGAAGTACTCCGCGCTGACCGCACCGCCGTTGTAGTGGGACTCATTGCTGATGAAGCTGACGTCTCGGAAGTCCAATCGGTCGCCCTCACCGTAGCTGGCTACTGCACCTCCATTCGCGGAGGTAAAATTGGACCAGAACCGTCCGGAATCGAAACTCGCGTCGAATGGCCCATTAAGCCTCACGGCCCCACCCGACTCCGTCGATACGTTGAAGTCGTATTCTCCTGCGATGTCACTGAGGAAAACACGCTCTCCGTAGATGGCTCCGCCCTCTTCGGCCTCGTTCTCGTCGAAAGAACAATCCACCAATCGCAGCTCCGCATCCTCCACAAAAACTGCACCCCCTCGGGCTCCGATGTTCTCTCGAAACTCACAGGACTCAAAGCGGGGTGCTCCACCCTGGATCCACACAGCACCACCATCCAACTCACTGCTCCCCAGGCCCTCCATGGCGAGACCGATGAGAGTGGGTGAACCCTGACGGATGATCAGTCCTCTTCCCAGTGGGTTGACCAAAGTGAAGCCCTCGACAACCGTGTCTTCTCCAACACCCTCGGAAAACGTAATGGCTGCTGCCCAACCACTGGCGTCCACAATGGTGTTCTCGGCGCCCTCTGACGAGCGAAGCTCGATGGGTACGGCATCCATCCAGAGAGCCTCGGTGTAGGTCCCCGGGCCCACGTGGATGACGTCACCGGGTAGCGCCTCATTGAGGGCCGACTGAATGGTGGTGTACTGCCCGCTTCCATCCTGCTCGACGGACAGCTCCGCAGCCGAAGCCAATCCTGAGGCAAAGAACAGCGAAACACCCATGCGCCACATTGGACAGGACTCCCTGGAACAGACCGGCCCAGTATAGCGGTGCGCAGTGAATTTACGGGAGGACTTTCTGTCCCTCAGCTGGCCAGCTCCGCCAACTTGAGGTTGAGCCTCTGCAACCGGTGCAGCCCCTGGAGGTTCACCGAGGCGGTCTGACGAGCCCGCTTCCAGTACTCGGACGAAGCGGCGAAGCGTCCCAAGCCATCGAGGGCCTCGGCCACCAAAATGGCCAAGTCCGAGCTGCGAGGATGGGCCTGCATCAGAGGATTCAGCGCAATCAGGGCCTCCTCAAAGCGCCCAAGGCTGATCAACGCCTCCGAGCGACCCAGCTGCAGATCCAAGTGAGCGGGACTGGGATTTTGAAGCGCCAGTTCAAATCCCTCGAGTGCATCCTCGGCGTGGCCGAGTTGAAGGAAAACCGTGGAGAGTCGCAGAAGACCGTTCCAAGAACGAATCCCACCAATCAGGGGATCCAACCACACCTGTTCATCAGCTCCCAAAACCCTCAGGTAGGCGAGCTTGGCAGACTCCAGTCGACGTCTGTCTGAACCCAGGTCCCCATGGGCTTGGTTTTCATGAGCCAGTCCCTCGAGGTAGTCCACGTTGGGGTGAATCACTCCGGCCCTCTTGCCCGCGGCCACCAACTCCTCCACCTCCTGAAACCGGCACAATCGGAGAAACGCGACCCCCACCGCCGTGAGGGCCTTTACAACCCCATGCTGGGCACGACCCTGGGCCAAGACAGGAAGCAGCTGACTGTGGAGACGCTGGCTCAGGGCTTCTGCATAGGGCACAAAACCCATGTCATTCCGGACCATGAGTTCTTCCAAAAGATAGGTCTGGGCGAACCAATGATCCGGATCCTCTTGCACCTGCTTCAGCAAGAGTTCCAGGTTTCTTTCGCTGTTGCCTCTCTGTTCTCGGTAGGAAGGAACGGCTCCATAGTGGGCGATGGGCGCATCGAGCGTCCCCACTCGTCCGCCTCGGGATCGGAGCCAATGCCTCACATGCTCATGGACACACCCCTCCCACCGCAGATCCGGGGAAAACCGGAAGAGCCGAAGGAGCCAGACCGACTCACGAAGCGCCATGCGTCCTCGAACAACTTCATTTGGCGGAGCAGCCAGCTCGGAGGCATCCGTCAAAGGCAAGACATACGCGTCAACGCGATCGGAGCGAACCCCCTCCCGAATGGCGCTTGAGGCCCAGCTTGCGAGGCGCTCATCGCAGTCCAGGACCAGAACCCAATCGCACCGCACATGCTTCAGGGCCTCATTTCGTGCTGCTGAGAAATCCCCTGTCCAGGTCAGGGGGTGGACCTCAGCACCTGCTGCGCGAGCGATCGCTGCCGTGTTGTCGCTGCTTCCGGTATCGATCACAACCACCTGGTCCACAGCGGGCCAAGCCGATGCGAGGCAGGCGCCAATCATCGCCTCCTCGTCACGCGCAATCACACACAGAGCAACAGTGGGTTGACCTTGGGTCATGCTTGCTCTCTTCGGATCGAATGCCACAAGATTGAGCCCTTCAAATGTCCGGCGCCAAAACCTCCCAGAAGCCCTCCAAATCGGGGCAATAGCAGGCTTGGATTCGTCCGCTGAGTTCTCCGTTCTCGAAGACGGCCTCAGCGACATCCAACTCCAAGAGCTCCCCAGGGATCCAGGCACTCACCTCAGCATGTCCCGAAACCGTCTTCTCCACCCACTCATCCGTCTCCGCCACACGAACGGACATCTCAGGGCTCTCCGCTTGCTGCGAGGTGCTCGTCACAATCTCCAGCTTCGCCCCTTCCACCACATCACCACGAATCGACATGTCCAGGACAAGTCCGTCATGCCAGTATTCAAAACCCGTGACATGATTCTCCACAACAGAACATGCGTCCTGGTCCCGTTGAAAACCGATCAACGCCAACCCTTTTTCTCCAGCCTCCACAAAGGCAAAGGCATTCACGGCCATCTGCTGTGATCGAACGCTGCCCGTCAGAGGCGAGTCCGTCAGGCAATCGGCGACGATAAAGGTCGGATCGCGGTAGCAAGCCCCATCCGAAGCCTGGATTTCACCAACCGGACAGGGGGCTTGCGAGCAGGCCAATGTGCCGCCGACAAGCGCCACAACTGAGATGCCGCTAAGGCGGTGTACTGCGATCATTTTCAGTGTTTCCCCAACATTGAACCAAGCCATCCTCTCGAATTCCACAGGCATGCACTCCGCCTGCTGCAACCTGAACATACGTCCCAGCAGCGGGGGTCGCCTGACCTCGACCGTTTTCTCCCCAACAGCGCACTTCCCCCGAATCCGAGAGCGCACAGGTGAAGTCGTCCCCACAACTCAAACCCCGAACCGGCTCAAGGGGTACGTCATCCTGACCCAGTACATCGTCTCCCCAGCACCGCGCCAACCCCGAAACCTCAACTGCACAGCTGTGGGCAAGACCCGCACAAACCTCAGTGAACTGCCCCGATGGTGCCTCTGTCTGACCCGCTCCGTTGTCTCCCCAACAGGCCAACTCACCGCTTTCAGTCAGCCCGCAATTGTGCCAATACCCCGAAGCGATCGCCGAGAACGTGACTCCCTCGGGGGGATACACCTGGTTGCGATCGTTGTTGCCCCAGCAGCGCACCTCCCCGGAAGTCCTCACAGCGCAACTGTGCCAGTTGCCGGCTGCTACCTGAGTGTACTGCGACCCGAAAGGCGAAGATTGCCCCTGCCAGTTGCCTCCCCAGCACACCGCTAAGGCGTCATCATCGATTGCACAGGAGTGATCGGCTCCCGACGAAACGGACTCAAAACGACCTGTGGGAACATCCAGTTGAGCATCATCATTGACTCCCCAACAGGCCAACTCACCGTCCTGAAGAAAGCCGCAGGTGTGGTTCGCGCCTGCACTCAAATCAACGAAAATCTGGGTAGAAAGTGTCGAAACTGCGATGGGTGCAGTGTCGTCAACGGGGGCTTCCGAACCGTCGCAACCCGCCATCCACGGTGTTCCGAAGACGATGGATGCGAAGAGGCCTACGAACCTGCTACTCTGCTGTACAGATCGGGTCATTCCTTCACCATTTCCTCGAGGCCGTTCGCTCCATGAGACTCTCCCTGCTCATCGTACTTCCTTTCTTCACTGCCTGCAGCACAAGCTACGAGGGGGATGCTGACCTCGCCGAGTGTTCGGATGAAATCGACAACGATGGCGATGGACTTGTGGATTGTGCAGACCCCGACTGCATCACGCGCAACGTCTGCGATGGGGAGAGAGACACGGGACTCACCAACCCCAGCGAAGGTCCCGAGTTCTGCGACCCCTGCACAGGTGAAAGCACCGCTTGGGCTCAAGTCCGAGCTGCAGAGGAGCTCACCTGCGCACTCGACGGGGCGGGATGGGGGTACTGCTTTGGGGAGCAGGAAAGTACGCAGTTGGACATTCCTCAGGTGCAGATGTCTGAGTTCGACATTTACGGCGACCATGGGTGCGGAGTGGACTTCCTCGGAGCACTCCATTGTTGGGGTGCCAATGACTACGGGCAGGCCATCCCTCTTGAGGGCTCTTTCACCCATGTGTCGGTCGGAGAACTCAACAGCTGCGCCATTCACACCAGTGGCCGGATCGAATGCTGGGGCATCGCTGGGCCAATCGTGTCGGATTCCCCGGCGGGTGAATTCCGAAAAGTTACCGTCGCCTACAACCACGCGTGCGCCGTATCCACCTCGGGTGAAGCCGTGTGCTGGGGCGACAACACCAAAGACACAGCCACCGTTCCGGACGGCCTCTACCTGGATGTCGAGGCCGGTGAGTCGCACACCTGCGTTCTCCGTCAAAGCGGTCGCGTTAGCTGCGTAGGAAGCAACAACTTCGGAGAACTCGACATTCCTGACAAGGTCTTCTCGACCATTGCAGCAGGACACTCCGGCACCTGTGGGCTGGTCATCGACAACTCGGTTGCCTGCTGGGGCGCGATCCACAAAAACGACACCGCGGAAGCCATCGCCATTGCGCCTCCTGAGGGCACGTTTGTCGATGTCTCGCTGAGCCGGCACAACGGTTGTGGAGTTCAGTCAAACGGTCAGATGTCGTGTTGGGGTGACAACTCCAGCGGGCAGTCGTACCCCCCTTGAGTTCCCCCTTGCGAGCCTTCCTCCCTCTTCTTTTGGGCTTCGGCTGCACCGCTGACAATCCTGAACAACCCCATGTCTTTCGAAGCACGGAAGACGGTTGGTTGGCGATCGCCGCCGGAATCTCGCACACCTGTGGGATCGATGCCTCGAACAGTGTGGTGTGCTGGGGCCAGGAGGGGTTCGAAGATCACGAAGACCCCACCGATTCTCCTGCTGGAACGTTCCAGCAGATTGCATCGGGAAACGCCTTTTCCTGCGCCCTGCGCGAAGACGGCTTGGCCGTGTGCTGGGGCGATACCTCCTTCGGGAAAACGAGCCCCCCTACCTCTTCGTTGAGCGATCTGGCACTGGGTTTTGAGCATGCGTGCGCCCTGAATTTCGATGGCCAAATTGCATGCTGGGGCATCGAGGATCGCAACGCAACATCTGCCCCAGATGGGGTCTTCACAGCCCTCTCCAGTGGCTATGACAGAAGCTGTGCTCTGGCTGAATCGGGCTCTTTGGTGTGTTGGGGAGACGGACCCCTTGCGCAGACCCCAGATCCCCAGAGGGCTTTTGAGCAGATCGATCTTGGTGGGGATACGGCCTGTGCCATCGACACGAGCGGGCTTGCACTCTGCTGGGGGAACCCCGCTGTCATAGCCCCACAGGACCTCTCTTTTGTCCACGTTGAAACAGGCCTTCGCCATGCCTGCGGCCTCAGCTCAGAAAACCGAGTCTCGTGCTGGGGAGAAAACGACACCGAGCAACTCGAGGCGCCCGATGAACCGCTGCTCGCACTGAGTGTCGGTGGAGCACACTCCTGTGGCCTGACGGCCCTGGGAGAGGTGGTCTGTTGGGGCTGGAACGAGTCCGGCCAGGCGCTACCGCCTTAGTCGTGCACGTAGCCCAAGGCTTTCAGAGCCTCGGAGACCTCTGCGTCGAAGGCCTCGAATTCTTCCTCGCTGAGCGGCATGGGTGAGGTGGCGAAAGTGACACTCATCGAGCGATTGCCAAGCCGGCCTCGAATCAAGGTCCGGGTCACACCATCCGGGCGGAGAACTCCGACGAGCGCAGGCGCAACCGTCAGACTGCGCTGCTCCGCCCCCTCCACGACACGGATTTGCAAATCGCCGAAATCGGTAACTGCTGCATTCGGAAGAAAGAAGACCTCGCGGCTGCCTGAGGTTCCTCGCTTAAACCGAATGCGGTAACTTCCATCCGACTGCTCCTCGAGCGTCATCGAAGCCCGCTTCAGCGGGTCAAGCCCCAACCAGGCGCCTTTAAAGCCCTCAGGATGCGAGACCTCAATCACCAACGCTTCCGACTGGCCCCCGGAGGCCGAACCTGCCGACAATCGCCAGACATCGCCCCCCTCACGACCGAGGGAGCGCTCAAAGGTCTCTCGACGTTCAGACAAATCGGTTGTACCTGCCTGATTCGAGCGCTCGAGCGGATCATCGGCCAGATCGTAGACCTCCTCCTTCCCCTGGTGAGAGGTCCACTTGAGACTGCCCTCCAGCACACCCCAGCGCTCTTGTCCGTAGAGAGGACGTCCAAATCCCTGCAGGCGGTCGACCAATTGCTGTGCTGTGGCTGCATCGCCCTGCACCGCTGGCAGCAGGTTGATGCCCTCGGTGGGGGCTTGGCGAAGACCCGCCAGCGCCAAGGTTGTCGGTGTCACATCCAGAAGCGAAACCGGGAGTGAGGAGACCTGTCCCGAAAGGCCAGGCGCCTTCACAACAAGGGGCACCTTGAGGAGCTCATCGTAGAGGCTGTGGCCGTGCTCAAACTCATTGTGCTCCCAGAACTCTTCACCGTGATCGGAGAAGATCAGAACGGGGGCCTGGTCCCCTAAATCCTCAAAAAGATCCATCAGCACATCGTCGAGGTAGCGCATGTTCTGGTCGTAGCGGTCCACCACCCACTGCCGCACTTCTTCGGGGTTGTTTCGATAGGCCTGGAGAATCGGCTTCCGCGTCGACCCCGACCGCAAGCCCTCGGGCACCTCCCCAGCCCAAATGTCCTGGTAGGCCTTTGGCTCCGTGTAAGGCAAATGCATGTCCATGAGGTGCAGCATCACCAGAGAATCCCGATCCGAGTGACGCTCCAAGTAGCCTCGAGCCTTGTCAGCTTGGACCTCGCCAATGGGCCAATTCACCACGTTGTAGGTGTCCCAGCCGGGGCTCATGTCGAAATTCGCAGAGAGGTAGATGTTGCCCACAAACGCGCCTGTGGCCCATCCCTCCGATCCAAAATATTCAGACAGCCTCGGAACACTCCCCCACGCCTCGGGCTGATGGCCCGAAAAAGCACTCCTCGCCGAGGGCAACGTCCAGGGCGCAACCGTTCGGGCGTTGTCAAAACGAACGGCCCCCTTGGCCCATTCATCGAGTCGAGGGGTGGTGTCCCGCTCGTAACCGTAGATTCCCATGTGGTCGGGGCGAAGGGTATCGATGAAGATCAATGCGACGCGTTTGGGGTCCTCTACGGGAGTGTACAACACCGGGTCGGCAAGGAACAGGTAATCCAAGACCGCACTTTCCCCCGGCTCACTGACAAAGCGCAACAGTCCAGTTTCACCGGAATACTCCGACAGATCAATCTTCAAGGACTGCCACTCCCCAACCTCGATTCGCTCGTTGACCACCTCCACCGCTCCGTCTGCGGCACTGAATTCCACCCGCAACGTTGCTCCATCCGAGACAGCGGACCCTTGAGCCTCCGGAGGCAGAACCACCGCCTCGGTCGACAAGACCCCGGATGGAGGTACCGTGACCGTCCAGGCCGCAGTGGCGGGCGCCGGCAGGAACAAGCCGTGACGGGTGTCCTCGCCCAGTTGGATGGAGCGCGACACGAAATCCGTTTTGCTGAGATTCGACTCATCAAAATTGAGCGACGCCTCACGCTCACTTGCACGCGGGTAGGCCAACTCAAGGGCGCCATCTTCTGGTTTTCCCTGGCCCTTTGGAACCCGTATCAACAAACTGTTTGCCGTGAAATCCCAGGTCCGAGACTGCTTGTCTCCTGCCCGACCATCCGAAAAGCGCCAGCTCTCCCCGTCCGTGCTGTGGAGCGCCATGCCGGGAGGAGGCCTCGAAAAAAACAGATTCCGAGGACGCACCGGAATGGGACTCTCCCAAGTCTGCACCCCCTCCACGGTTCGCACAAGCTTGAACGGGCCAACAACAGGAAGCCTGCGAGGGGCAGGCTTGCCGTCCGGACGGGAATTTTCAGGCAAGGTCAACTCGGCCGCTAAGTCCATGCGGTAGGCGAATGCGAAGGACTCCCCGGCTTGATCTCTCGGCACTGGCTCAATTGAAGACGCCCCACCGCAGGCCAACAAACCCAGCAGCAGGGCGCTCATCATCTCGTCAGTCCTTGTTGAAGACGTCTATTGCCGACGACGCCACATCAGGCCGAGCGCCAAGAGAAGACCGGCCAGGCCACCCGCGCTCCGCGAGGTGCTGCTGCAGCCTCCGAGGGTCTGCTCTTCAACCACCACGGGAAGTCCAGCCGAAGCCGAACCTGCGGGACCGCCGACCGTCAGCTCGACGTAGTATTCTCCAGCCCCTTCGAACTCAATCTTTGGGGACCAGGCACCAATGGACTGCAGGAGTTCTCCACCTTTCTCGCTGTACACCGACCAATTGATTTCGTCGATACAGCCATAGGTCGAGACGTCTGTCTCGTTGAGCATCTGGTAAACCGTGCCCGCTGTGTTCTCCGCAGGCTCAGCGAAAAACACTGGAGCCGGAACCTCGCAGACCAGGATGTACGCCAGCTCACGGTAGTCAAAGTCCCACTCTCCGCAGGTGGGAGAGTCGCCCGTGAGGTTGGCGGAGACGGTGTACTGACCCTGTTCTTGGTAAGTGTGACAGGGTTCAAGCTCCTCCGACTTCGTTCCATCGCCGAAGTTCCAGGCAGCCGTGGTGATCACGTCTTCCGTGATGAGGTCGAAACAGACCTCAAGAGGAGCCGGCCCAAAGCGCGGGCTCTGCGTGCTGAACGTCGCAAACGGCCCATAGAGAGCGGTGATGCCGTCCACATCGTCGTTGTTGATCTCCGAGCGGGAGGTGTCGCAGGCTCCACCCGTCCAGTACATGGTTGCACTCAGGAAGGAGTCGTTGGCACAGGGCTCGTCCTGCTCACAGGAGTGCCCCATTCCCCAGAGGTGACCGACCTCGTGGGTTCCTGTGGACTCAATGGCCAACTCTCCTCCCACACAACCGGCCTCGATGTCCTCGGTCGTTCCCCAATCAATGTTGTCATTGAAAACGATGTCGGCATCCACGAGCTTGTAGATGAACTCGCCGGCAATCTCTTTCACCAGGACATTGGCGGTCCGCGGGCGCATGAATCCGTTGATTCCTACGCCGGCATCGTCCGACGGATCATCGAAGTAGATCTTGTTGATGCCATCGTTGGTTGGGCCCTCGTTTCCAGGGACCATACCGCCGTAGTTGTAGGAAATCTCCGCACACGGGGCTGCGTCGAAGACCTCATCGTTGGGGAGCAACTCCTCGCACATGTCGGTCCAGTGCCAGTTGCAGAAGGACCGAATCATCGAGACTTCTTGGTAGTACAGTCCGGTGGTTCCATCGGCATTCTGGGGGAGCGAATCCTCGAGGTAGTCGCTCATCACAAACTCAACAGGCAGGCTGTCTGTGTCCCACATGTACCCCAAGAGTTGGAAGGCACTGGCCGTGGAAGGAACAGCAAGGAGTACCGCTGCAAATCCTAAACGCTTCATCACTTCACTCCGGGCTGAAGGCGGTTGATACGGCGGAGTTTTGCGGGGTCTGCACCGGGAATGGGGCGACCATCCCAGCCAGCGTCAACGCGGTCGATGACGCGATCGGTGAAGTCAGACACATACATCCGTTTGTCGATTGGAGGGTGCGGAATGAACCGGTGGTCGTAGGGTCGATCCTGATGGATTGTGAAACGGACCAGCATCTCCTCCGCTGCCTGCGGGTCGATCCGAACCGTAAACTTGCCTTGATACCAGCCCACAAGCGATGTCCGACCCGAGCGCAGGTGCTCAAGGAAGAAATAGGCCTCTTCCCCCACAGAAAACCGCGAGGCGAGGGCAATCACGGAGTACTTGTTGCCGTGTACTCCTCCGATCTGATCCACCAACCCGGCTCGCATCGAGGCATCCCCCTTGAGTGTGTCTTGGATCTCCACCTGGGCACGCGTCCACACGTTGCCGCGCTCATCGAGCTCGGTGAAGACCTGGGTCACCGTGCCTCGAACAATGAGGTCCGAGGCATCCGTCATTTGCTCGACGGTCAACTCGGAGAGGGTATCGGCCCTCGCCTCGCCACCGAACACGCCTGCAAACAAGGCGAAAACGGGGATTAGAAATATGCGGGCGAACATGCGCACCTCTTTTTGAAAGCCAGTTGATTCCAACATGCCCGCGAGCGCGCGAGCGACCCTGCATAGATACTCGGCTCTCCACCACCGCGTCAAGGCCCGTGGTGGAACCAGACACTTTCCTTGCCTTTCTGCAAAGGCCCTGTCACAGGATCGGAAGTGACATCGTGTTAGGCTTGACGAAGACCGCAGGGTAACGTAGGTTCCCGCATTCGTGTGCGGTTTAAAACTACTCCGCACCAACCCGCTGAGGACCTGCTCGATGCAGCAAAAGTTTCGCCTTCTGAAAACGCTCCTTACGCTCCTGTTCACCTCCTTTGTGTTGTACGGAAGCCCAGCTCACGCCCAAACGACGGGAACCATCAAGGGAATCGTCATCGATGAGGGTGGACTGGAAATCCCCGGTGTCATGCTCACCGTGGAGTCCCCTGCACTCATTGGTGGCGCCCAGCAGCAATACTCTGATGCCAATGGACGCTTCATTTTTTCGAAGCTTCCGCCCGGTGTCTACTCGCTGAAAGCCGAGAAGCCGAACTTCGCTACGGTTCTTCGCCCCAACCTCCAGGTGCTCATTGGACGGAACGTCAACCTGACCGTCGAGATGATCGCCCAGGTGGCCGGTGAGGAGTTGATTGTTGAGGATTCTCGCCCCACCCTCGACACCGAACAAACGTCCCGTGGCGAAGTGCTCTCCAAGGACTTCCTGGATCGTATTCCTGCGGGCCGGTCCTACCAGAGCGTGATCTCTTCCACTCCAGGTGTCATCGGCGGCGGCAACCCCAATGTCGCAGGTGCCGGCTACAATGAAAACACCTACATGCTCGACGGCGTGGTCATCACCGACCCGGTTACAGGCACGTTCTCGGTCAACTTCAACTTCGACGCCATCGAGCAGATCGAGGTCCTCACCGGAGCGTTTGACCCCGAGTACGGACAGAATCTCGGTGGCCAGATCAACATCGTGACCGAGACGGGTGGCAACACCCTCGAGTTCCTCACGAACATCTGGTACGAAACCGCCAACTGGTCCCCCAAAATGGATGCCCGCTACGCTGCGGATGGTGCAGAGCTCGCTCCTACCGGATTCGACTCTCAGTACTCCACCTTCCAAGTTTCCTCGAAGGTGTCGGGGCCGATTGTTCGTGACAAGGCCTGGTTCATCCTCTCTTACGAGATGGCCCGCTCGCTCATCGCCAACGTCGGTGTGGATCTCCCTCGCGACTACGAGGGCCACTACTTGATGGCCAAGCTGACCGCTCAGCCCAACGCTGCGCACCGATTCACAGCACTTCTGCAGGCCGATCCCACCACCATCGACAACATCAAGCAGTCGGACCGCTTTGTTGAGCCGGAAGCTCAGATGCGACAGGCTCAGGGTGGATTCGTCGCCTCCGGACACTGGGACTGGTTCTACTCCCCCGAAGTCTTTGCGGAGACCAAGGTCACTGTTCAGAAGTCCTACATCGAGGTTTCAGGAGTGCCCTGCACCCACAACGAAGGCCTCGGATACCACGCCTGTGAGGACGACGAGCTTGAAAACTCGCTGGACTTCATCACTCCAGGACGCCTGGGCATTTCGAACGCCTTTGACTCCGACAACGCCTACTACTTCCAGTTCGACGACCGCTGGCGCGTGCGTGCCGAATCCAAGGTCTCCGTGCTCCAGCGCGAGTTCTTCGGCTTCCACGACATCAAAGCCGGTGTCGAGTATGACTGGACCTACTGGGACTGGGTTGTGGGCTACCCGGGCAACCTCTACTTTGTGGACCTGAACGAGGTTCCCTACGACCCCAACACTTTCGAGAACTACTACTGGGTGGAGGCCACGGCCCCCTTCCACAATGTTCAAGGAGGCTGGCACGTCGGCACCTTTCTCCAGGACGTCTACAAGCCTGTGGACAACCTGACCTTCCGCTACGGTGTGCGCTATGACCGCGCCGTCATGGAAGCCGACAACAACGACAAAGTTGTCGACGTGGGTGTCTTTGGTCCTCGCTTCTACATGGCTTGGGACCCCTGGGGCGACGAGAAGACCGTCATCCGAGGCGGATACGGACGCTTCAACAGCATCTCCAACCTGGGCGTGGCCAATGACCTGTCTCAGTCTGGATTCGGCTACAAGCTCTACTTGGGTGAGTACTTCGGTACCTTCACCAACCCGAGCTCCGAGATGGCGGATGTGTCTCCCCTTGAGAACACCAACACCGCCCACGACGTGCTGACCGCTCCTCACTCGGACGAGTTCACCATCGGCGGTGCGAGAGAGATCATTCAAGACCTCGTCTTTGATGCCGCCTTCACGGCGAAGTTCACCCGAAACGTGTACGTGTTCGACGAGACCAACGTCATTTGGGACGAGGACGGCTACAACTACATCGCCCTCTCCAACGGGGACGTTGCCAGCTACTTCCGACTCCGAACGCCATCCCAGTCCCGTCGAGACTACTTCCAAACCGATGTTTCGCTGAAGAAGAACTTCTCGGACCGCTGGCTCCTCTTGAGCACCTACTCCTACGTGGTCTCCAAGGGAACGGTCCAGACCGGATCCGGCAGCGGACTCGCCGTTCCTCCCCAGTACGAGCTGCGCTACGGCAACTTGGGAACGGACGTTCGGCATCAGGTCAAGGCCTCGGCGTCTTACGATCTCCCGAACGACCCATGGACCACCCGTCTCGGCATGCAGTTCCAGTACTACTCGGGCTACCCTGTGACCCGGTACTACTACACGGTCGGCTACGGCGGAGCGTATCAGCTCAAGGACAACATCGGTGAGTACGCACGAACCGAGCCGGTCTACTACCTTGATTTCCTCGTGCAGCAAGCCATCGACGTGCGTCGCGGCAAGCTCTGGTTGATTGGACAGGTGGAGAACGTTGTCAACGCCCAGCAGGCAGACAGCGCCAACACCGCCATCGGCACCCAGAACCGCTGGTTCATCTACAGCCGTCAGAACCCGCTCGAGATCGCCCTTTCCCTCAAGTATGAGTACTGAGAGTTTCAATGCGTACTGCAGGAATTAGCATCATTGTCCTCGCAGCCACCGGCTGCACCTTCGACGAGCAACTCCCTCAGGTGGATGTCCAGGGAACTCTGATTCTTCCCCGTGAGGCTGCGACCTACACCGTCGTGAATCCTCAGAACGGTGAGGAAACTGAAGTGACCGATGCCCGAGCAATCGGACCGGTCTACCTCGGAGTCTTTCCCAACATCCGCTACGATCTCTACGACTACCCGCACCCCGAGATGGGCCCAGTCATCATCGACGGCACGCCTGGCAACACCTACCCCTACGGCGGTGGCACCGTGGGCCGCTTTGACTTTGCCTGCTTCTCGGACCTGGCCTGCCGCATCAGCACCGGACGCTTCAAGAGCTTTGAGGACATCCTCGACTGGTACAACAGTGTGCTGGGGGACCCGGTTGTCGACGAGTTCGGCGCGGTTGTGGACTCCCCAGACTTCTTCCGGAGCTACTGCTACGAGCTCTTCCAATACACGGCTGACTACGAGTTGACCTTCATCTCGGAGTTCGTGAACGCTGACGGCCTCGACCAGAACACCCTCGACTTCACGGAGAACGCCGATGGAGACTTTGAGGCGGTCTTTGACCTCTGGCAGGTCACCTACAAACCGGACATGAAGATCTGGGGATGGATGGACACGCCGTCGGAGAAGTTCACCTTCTCCACCTGTGATCCCGACCAGGGTCAACAGAACAACAAGTACACCAACGAGTACTACTACGGCACCAACTACAGCGACCTGCTCAACTACCCGAGCAAGTACATCTTTGACAACGACTGGGTCATCCAAGACCCGTACACCTTCACCTCGGCCGACGCTGATGGCTTCCGTCTGGACAACCCCGAAGTGGTTGTGACGATGGACTTCAAGAGCGGCGCCGAAAGCGCGACTGCTGAGGCGGGAGAGTAAGCATGAAGATTCTAAAAAGCTCAGTTCTGATTGGAGCAGCCGTTGCCTCGGCCTCTTGCGACCGCTTGGGCCGAGACTACCTGACCGCTCCCAACCCGGACTGGCCAGGCGTCGTTCACCTGGGTGAGATTCCAGTGTTGGCAGCGTCCGAGTTCCAGGCCGAGGCCGATCGACTCGAGAACATCACCTACGCCCGAATCGGAGCTCCCTCGGACGGCATCTACGGTGGCGCCACCGCTACCTTCACGTCAACCGGCGGGGATGTCTGTGTGATTGTTGATCCGGAGGCCGTTTTCTGGAATCAATCTGTGGCTTCACAGGGCTCCAAAGAGCAATACTCCATCCCCGACAACTACCGAGACGATGGCGACATCGACATTGAGGTGGGTCTTACGGCGTACTACACCGGTTCTCCAGGCTACGAAATGGGCGACTTTGCCGCCATCTATGAGGACTCCCTGGGCAACGAGGTCCGTCTCGAGTTCAATGAATGCTTCATGCCGGGCTACGGCTCGACTCTCGATGCCCACGCAGGACGTGGAGCCATTGAGTACTGCACCATCGACACATCCGTCCACCCAGGCAAGAGCTACACCGTCGTGCTCAACACGTATTCAGTCCCCCTGGATGATGGGCTGCTGGACTACGCGCTCGCAATCGTCGACGGGGGATGCGGAGACATCGGTCAAGCATCTGGGGGCCTTGATGAATGCCTGCTGCTCGCCGAGTCACGTGAAGCAAACGACCTCGACACTCCCGATGGTGACTTTGCCTTGCTGGAGCAAGCTTACTGCAACGGCGACATCTTTCAGTTCTGCTCCAACAACCCCGACCTGTGCGGGGAGGAGTAAGGAAATAGCCGAAAAGACGCAGCCTCACGTTGGATGCGAGGTTTGGGCCCCGAGGGTGGACTTCACGGCGTGAAGTTGCCGACGGGGCCTCCGTCCTTAAGGCGTCGGAGAACGACGCCAGACTCTCCGACGGGCACCAGTGTTCCGAGCTGTCCTGTGGGTACGGTTCCTTGCGTTCCTCTCGTGTTGATCAGGGTGTGCGTTCCATTCGACTCAGCAATGATTCCCCAAAACTCCTCCGCCTGGATGACGACAGAGTGCAGCGCCTGGCCCTCTCGGAGCTGAAATCCTCCCACAGTGTGCAGCTCGGTGCCTTTGGTGCTGACCCAGCGGACCTCATGCGACTGGACTCCCTCGATAGACGGGCCGCGAGTCACGATTCCCAGCGCCATTCCACCGGGCGAGCTTTCTGTCTCCGGAAGAAAACCGATTTCTGCGTGCACCACCCCTTTCTCCGCAGGCAAGACGCGCACTCCGGCCGCAGGAAGATCACTGGTCGAGTCAAGCGTGTAGAGATCCAGCTCTCCCTGGGTGCCCATCATGATGCGGAGTCCGCCCGTGCTGTCGACGCCCGTGCGGATCCACTCCGGACGACTTGCGCTTCGAATCACCGACCGAAACCGAGGACGACCTCGGGAATCGATGCTGGCGACCCGAAGCTCTCCTCCATTTTGATTGGGTGCATGGATCCAGAAGGGAATGTGAAGGCCGCCGTCCCCATCCGTACTCCCGCGTCCGACCAGCTCGACGCGGGGATACGGAAAGTTGAGGGTTCGAGGACTTGAGCGAAAGGCCTGTCCACGGAGACGCGCAAACTGAAGACTTCGGTCTGATGTCATCCAGTAGACATGCCGATCCCAAACCTGTTGAGGTGAGGACAGCGCGAGCACAGGCTCCACAGGCTCCTCCAAATGCAGGAGATGGTAGTTGCCAAGCGTCCGGGACGGTGCCTCTCCGGAAGCGTGATGCAAGTAGAGGTCAGCGCCACTCTGCGCATCGTGAGTCCACAAAACCTGGTGTCCTCCACGTGCCACAGCGAGGGCATCATGGCCCACCTCTCCTCCAACGGGTTTTGAGCGAGAGAGGGTGAAGCTGTGGACGGGAAGCACCCGGGCACTCGGACCGCCGTTGATTTCAATCTGCAGGGTGTGTTGTCCCTGCTTGAAGGTGCTCGAGGAGGGAATCTCCAACACAACCTCTCGACGTGACCGTGGTGGAATCTTCCAGGTTCGCTGCTCTTCCTGTTCCGGGGCCACATTGTAGCGGGTCTGAGTCTTCCCCTCTGAATCGGTCACTCGAAAACGAACCAACCAGGGTCGAGCACTCAGATCGGGAAATTGCACCCCCTCACTGGAGTGCGTGTTGACCACCTCGATCCGAACCAACATGGTCTCCCCGAGTAGATACTCCTCATGCAAGTCCGTGTGAATTTCCAGGGACGACACAGGAGAACGCTCCGATCCCAGCGGCTGTGCACTTGCCTCGGAGGAAGCCTCCTGAGCAAAAGACGGCGAACAGACGAACAACAATCCGATGGTTCCAAACTTCATGTCACGCACTCTATCGGGCTTTTCGGGCAGTCGCTTTTAATCCCCCGATAACTCCTGTTCGAGCCACCTCAGAGCTTCTGCTCGACCGGCAATTTCACCCGACAACTGGATTGAGCGGAGTTCAGCCAGAAGACGTCCGATTTCGGGTCCAGCAGAGACCCCCAAATGCATCAACTCCCGGCCAGAGAGCAGCGCTGGCAGAGGCCCCCTGTCCACTCCCAAAATAGCAGCCTTCGCCACCAGCGTCCCAAGGTCTGCACCGCTGTGGAGTGCCGAAAATACGGCCAAGCCCCAAAGCACAGGACAGAACTCCGACAAACGCAAAATGGCCTCATCCCCCCTGTCGTGAGCCTCCACCCCATGGCGCCACGCCCTCCGCCCCCCCAACGTGCGACGAAGGGCACCCCCAGCCACCCGGGCCC
>JAYXVV010000144.1:0-2743 GCA_036021505.1 Myxococcota bacterium
AGCAGTCAGGACGCCGCTCGCTTCAACTGTGCCGCGGACATCGTGGTCAACGGAGCCATTGAAAAGGCGGGGCTTACGCTGCCCAAAGGCGCCATTCGAGACCGATCCCGAGAGCATCTCTCCGTGGAGGAGATTTACCGACTGCTCAAGCGAGGAACGCGGGCCTCAAAGCTTGGGGTGTTGATCGGCTCCAAGCTCCGAGACCTGGACCTTCCGGAAGCTCTTGCCGAGGGTGCAGGAGCACTGGGAGCGGAGGGAGAGCCCGCCATTGACTGGCCTGCTGTCATTCGTCGTGCCGACATCCTCGCCCGAAAAACCGGAGGCCAAGCTGCAGGTGCGAAATCCTTGAACATTGAGCGCGAACTCCAGGTCGCCTTAGGAGAATCGCTGATCGACTGGCGAAGTGTCCTGAACCGCTTTCTCGCAAGCTGCCCCAACGATTGGGGCGGCTGGGACCGGAGGGCAATTCACCGAGGCGATTATCTCCCGACACTGACCGGCCGTCGCCTGCGGGCTGTTGTGGGAATTGATGTGTCAGGTTCCGTCGACAACGAGATGCTTCAACGCTTTCTCACAGAGCTTCAAGCGATTTTGCATGCCACGGAACACTTGGAAGTGGATCTCTTCTGGACAGACACCAAGATTCATGGCCCAGAGAGGCTCACTTCGGAGACGCAAATCGGCTCGCTCAAGTCCCAAGGAGGAGGGGGGACGAACCTGGCTCCTCTTTTCGTGGAGGCCGACTCCATTGCCGAGGAGGAAGGCCTGACCCATTTGCCCACCATCTACCTCACCGATGGGTTTGGCAGCACCCTGGATGAGGAGCCCAGCAACGTTTCAGCGCTCTGGGTCATTCCTGCAGACGGCAACTTGGACCAGCCCTGGGGAACGGTTGTCCCGATGGAGATTGCCTCATGAGAAAATCCCGCAACACGCCATCGGAAATGCCCCTTGAAAGGCTGATTGTGTTCGGGGCTCTGAGTCCCCTTTCTCTGCTTGAGGATCCTCGAGTACGTCTGCTCATGGCCACCTCACCCGGCTGGCTGTTTCGGCTTCCCGCCAACACGCTCAGCGCCGTGATTGCCTGCCCCAAATGTCCACTGAACCTCTTGGAACAGCTTCCCAAAAACCGCAGTCTCCCGCTGAGCGCTCGGATGGCGGCCGCCGGTCGCCCCGACATGCCTCCCGAGTTCCTCCGTTTGTTCATGAAGCACGCCGCCCTGGTTCGAAAGGAGCTCGCCAGAAACCCCTCTCTGCCTAAGGATTTGGAGCAGATCTTGGCCCGCGATCGATTTTCAGCGGTTCGAGCTGGAATCGCCGCCACCACCACCGACCCAGACCTCATCAACGAACTGGCGCATGACCGTTCGCTTCAACGGGTGCGCGTGGCTGTGGCGTCGAATCCTGCATTGACCGTACGCGCTCGAAACTACCTGTCTCAGTCGTCGTTGCTCGAAATTCAGGAGGCGCTTCTCCGCAACAATTCCAGGAGTACAGCATGATGCAAGGAGACCTGTTCGTGGTGGAGCCTGATGTGTCCCTTCCGTTGCCCTGGGAGCAGACGGCGTATGCCTTGGCGAGCTTTGCCAGCTTTCATGCAGACGGGAAACTCAACGTGCATTTTCCCAAGGTCTGGGGGACCTGTCCCAAGGCCCGAAATCCGGGCTTTGGCGATCGCATTCGAGGGTTTTGGGGAATGGAGTTGCGGGCTCATATGGTGGTTCAGAGCAAAGACTTCAGTTCCACAGCCGAGCTTCGCATTTCGCTGCCCCTGACAACCACCCGAGGAACATGGCGCTACAAGGATCAGGAGTTCATCCCGCCGATGCCCGATGCGGCCATGGACGCGATTCTCGCGGACAGGTTGCGTCGGATGGTTCAGAATCCGGGCCCGAAGTCCTGTCTCGTTGCTTCTGGGTCGCGATTTCGAGAAGGCGACGGAAGAATGGGGTCGCGCACCAAAGTGATCGAAAGAATGCTTTTGCAGTGCGTGAACCAGACTCTCAGCGAGTTTCGAAAGGAAAAGCGGCCCTTCATTCGAAATGGCTTGGCTCATCTTCACGGTCTGTCCCGTGCTGGTCGACTGGAGCAGCCGATTCGATGCTCGCCCAGTGCTCTTCAACTTTTGGAAGAGGCCCTTCCGATTCGCGACAATCCCACGCCATTGCCAGGCTGGGCAGGTGGGCCTGTTAATGCCGACCACCTGCCCCACGCCTCCACCAAGGCGAGCCACATCGCCTCCGACATGCCCCATGTGAATGTGCATCTCGACATCGATCCAAGCCTTCCTCCCGGAATGGCCATGGCCTCCAAAGAACTGCTCGACTCCATGCGTTCCTTGAGGGTCCCTGGCCCGCAAACCGACTTGGAGAAGAGGATTGCTTACCGATGCCCGAAGGTGGGCGATCCGCTTGGCCTTCTCAACCCCTCAGGCCGCAGTCCGAGCATGCGGCTTGTGGCCACCACTGCCGAGTCCGGACGGCGCCTTCGGGTAAGCCCCGCCGACAGCATTCCCCTCGAAAACCCGAGTGTGGTCGCCACTTACGATGAACGCTGTTTCGATACGCCCATCTCGGAGATTCATCCGAACATCTGGAGTTCGGACGCGCTCTCTGCAGAGTTGAATCGACGAATCGGCCCCCCTCCCCTTCCCTGCAATTTCGAAAAAGACTGGACGGTCCATCTCAATGCCAAAGAGCCTCTCAATCGCGCCGTCGTCTTTCAGAGTTTGTTGGGCCTGTGG
>JAYXVV010000145.1:0-59635 GCA_036021505.1 Myxococcota bacterium
ATGACTGCGACGGGAGCGTCGACGAGGACTCCGCGCTGGACGCGAGCACCTGGTACGCGGACACCGACTCGGACGGCTACGGCGACGCCGCCAGCACGGACATCGAGTGCTACCAGCCGAGTGGGTACGTTGCGGACAACACGGACTGCGACGATGGGGAGGCAACCTCCAACCCCTCGGCCTTGGAATACTGCGACGGGCACGACGACGACTGCGATGGCAGTGTGGATGAAGAGTCCGCGCTGGACGCGATCACTTGGTACGCGGACAATGACTCGGACGGCTACGGCGATGCCACCAGCACCGACGTCGAGTGCTACCAGCCGAGTGGGTATGTTGCGGACAACACAGACTGCAACGACAGTAAGGCCGCTGTGAACCCCTCGGCCTCGGAGTTCTGTGATGGCATCGATAACAATTGCGACGGTTCCACGGACGGAAGCGACTCTCTGGATGCCGTCCTCTGGTACAGCGATTCCGATGGAGATGGGTACGGTGATCTCACCACGAGTGCCTATGCCTGCAGTCAGCCCTCGGGTGCCGTGGCCGATGGAACGGATTGCGATGATGCGTCGAGTGCCGTGAATCCTGCTGCAACTGAACGTTGCGATGGGATTGACAACAACTGCGACGGCTCCACCGATGGCAGCGACTCGATCGATGCCTCAACGTGGTTCGCAGACTTGGATTCCGATGGGTTTGGCGACCTGTCCAACACCACCAAAGCCTGCAGCCAGCCAAGCTCCTACACGAGCGACAACAGCGATTGCAACGACACCACGGCCTTGGCCGCACCTGGACTTACGGAAGTCTGCGCAGATGGTCTGGACAACGACTGTGATGGCACAGCCAACAGCTGCGATCTGAACGGGGACATCAACCTGACTTCTGCCGATGGCAAGCATTCTGGTGAAAGCGCGTATGACTATTCGGCATACACGGTGGCGGGTGTGGGAGACATCAATGGAGACGGCCTCGACGATGTGGTGTCGGGGGCGTGGCTTGAAGATGCGGGAGGAAACGCAGCAGGCTCGACGTACCTGGTGTTGGGCTCCTCCGCCTCGACCGCGAGCCTCGCCAGTGCAGACGGCAAGTTCTCGGGAGAAGTTTCGCAGGATCGCGCTGGAAGCGCGGTTGCCGGAGCTGGAGATGTCAACGGAGACGGGTACGATGATCTCTTGATTGGTGCTTACGGCCAAGACTTGGGATCCAACGGCACCTCCAATGCTGGTGCGGCCTACTTGCTGCTCGGGCCAGTCAGTGGAAGCAAAAGCCTCTCTGACATCGCGGACGTCAAGTTTGAGGGGGAAACAAAGGACGACCAGTTCGGTCTCCATCTGAACTCAGCAGGGGACCTTGATGCCGATGGCTACGATGACATGGTGGTGGGTGCGCCCTACTACAACCCCGCCTCCACGGGCAACGGGCCGGGTCGTGCCTACATTTTCTACGGGGATACATCCTTCTCGGCGACCATCGCCGCCTTGGATGCAGACGCGATTTTAGAGGGCGAGTCCAACAACGACTATGCAGGAATCAGTGTGACCAGCGCAGGAGACTGGGATGGAGATGGATTCAGTGACCTTCTGATTGGGGCAGACGGCGACGACGACGGAGGGGCCAACGCTGGAGCAGCCTATGTGGTTCTCGGGCCGGTGTCCGGAAGCTTTTCGTTGGCTTCTGCAGATGTGAAACTGATCGGCGAGAACTCGAATGACAAAGCGGGGTTCTCGTTGGATGACATTGGTGACATGAACTCGGACGGCTACGGCGATATCATTGTGGGCGCCTATCAGGACGATACGGTGGCAAGCAATGCTGGAGTGGCCCATCTTGTGTTCGGCGGAGGCACGGCCTCAACACTGGATCTCTCCGTCTCCGACGTCAAGCTCTATGGGGAGTCGAAGAACGACACAGCTGGATACAGCGTGGCGGGCATCGGTGACATCGAGGGCGATGGGGACCCGGAGGTGATGGTGGGTGCACCGAATCCGGATTCGAAGGCGGGATGGGCTTACTTGCTCTATGGGCCTTTGGATGAAGACGTAGACCTTGGAGACGCCCGCGCCAAGTTCATCGGTGAGACAGGGAACAGCTTCGTCGGGCGTGCATTGGACGGAGCAGGAGATGTCGATGGCGATGGCTATCGAGACATCCTCATCGCCTCATCCGGTGATGACACCGGGGCCAAAGACGCCGGCGCCTTTCACATCATGCTGGGGATGTCGGGGCTTTAGATCTGAAACGGAAGAATGTTCCGAAACAGGTCCTCGCGAGCGTTTCCGTCATCACTCTTGAAGACCTTGAACTCCAGTTCACCGCTGGTCGCGGGGATCGGAGCCATCATCTTCAAGAAGGCCACTGTGGGACCCGACTGGGCGAGGGATGATGCGCTGACCCACTGGCGGGTCTCCGCGACCTTGGTGCCTGCGACCCAAAGCTCACCGATCAACCAGAAGTCTTTGGTGAAGTCGGAGGGGTTGCGTGCAACGAGAACGGGGAGTTCTGCCACCACACTGTCCCGGTCGGAGAAGACCACCGTAGCACCATAGTTGTCGGCCAGCGGTTTGCGGCCCACAACGCTGTAGGGAAGTGGGAGAGCGGGCTCGGGGTCGGGAACACGCAGTTGGAACTCTCCAAAATCGTCTCCATCTTCCTCGTCCCACATCGCAAAGTCGCTCTCTTCCTCATCAGACTCCGACGCATTCTGAGCGGCATTCTTTTCGCCCTCGACGAGGAAGTCGAACTCATCTTCGAAAGAACTCACACTGGGATCATCATCCGCGATGACGAGGTCTTCGTCAGCGAGAGCAACGGGCGCAGCAAGTGCGAGGACGGTCAGACAAGAAAGAAAGTGTGCGGAGCGCTTCATGCGGACTCTCCTTAAATTTCGCGGTGCGCGCGGAAAATACTCGGCCTGAGGCAAAGATCCAAGCATTTTTTTCACATGATCTCGATTTCATTGGACTTAGGAAGAAGCTTCGAGGCATCACCTCATGCCTCCGATCGGTGTACTGCGTGGCCAATCCGTATTTAATTGCCTGGAAAAGACGAAATCGAAATCGGAAGGCCGAAACGGGGGCTTTTCGGAGCCTTTCCGTGTTCTTACCCCTCCTCGCCACGATTTTTGGAGCTCCTCTCCTGCAGGATGTGTTTCTGCATTTCCTCACGGATCCCGAGCAGATCCGGGCGGGCAGTATGGGATTCGCCATGCGGCTTGGCTGGTTCTGCTGCGCTGTCATGGCGCTGCGAAGCTACACAGCGCTTGTGCGGGGCCCGGAGAGGGCTGTTCTAGATCCCCACCCAGGAGATCCCAAGCTTCTGCTTCGCTACCTTACCCTGCGTTGTGCCTCTGAAAACCTCGTCCTTCTCTGCTGCGGCATCGCGATGCTCTGGCCGTTGGCGTGGGCGGGGTATTCGGCAGAAGCTGCCGTCGCAGCGTGCGTTGTCGCGACGGGGTGGGCCTTGGGACTTCTGATCGGATTTCCCGTGCACCTCGCCGCGGTCTGGGCGGCAGAGTCCCGTGCCCTCTCCAATGTGCTGGAGGCGCTCCGAGGCGCCAATCCGCGGCTTCAGGCTGCACTGATTTATGCTCCGGGAGTCGTGTTGGCCCTTGGTGGTGCTGGAGTTTGGATGGCCTCGCAGGCCGGGCTTTTGCTCCTCGCAGACACTCCCTCCGGGTGGGGTTTTCTCCTTGGCCCAGTGGTGTTGGGCGCATTGGCGTGGGGACTGGCGGGTCCTTTGGCGGGTGGCTTTCACTACAAAACCACGATGGTCTTGGCAGAAATTGATGCCCATTACGCACGGCTCGAGGACGCAGAGGAAGGAAAGATTGTCTATCTCCAGTGGATGGTGCGCTTCTTTCCCCAGTCTCTCCAGCCGCACCTGCTCAAAGATCTTCGTCACGGATGGCGAGGGCTTCGCACCTGGGTGCTGGGAGCCTGGGCAGCAGGTGTCATGGTGGGTTTGAGTTCGGTCTCCGATGATCCCCAAGCCTTTGAGCGCAGCTTAGCGCTGGCAGGAGCAGCCCTTGTGGCGGTGGCTTCCACAGGCTTGTGGTTGGGTATTCGTGACCCGAAGTGGCTCGATACCAGCCTCCCTGCGCACCCTCAAGAGCGGCTTCGCGCACGGTCAGTGGCTGTGTTCCTGTGGCTGCAAGGGGTCTTGCTTTTGGGCGCCATTGGGCTGGGTTGGAGGCATGGCTCGTCTGAGGCGTGGGTGTTTCTTGCGGTCCTGGAAGGGTTGGCAGTTGTGCTGGCGGTGGGCGCCTCTCGAGCCAGTCGATGGCGTGAGCAGGGGTGGTCGGCTTATCTTCCGGGAGCATTGCTCCTCTGGGCAGGGTGTTTGGGAGTTTTGACATGACAGCCATCTCGATTCGAGGACTCACCAAAAACTATGGCCGTGTCAAAGCGCTCAAGGGCATTGACTTGGAGTTGAGGCCGGGTGAACTGGTGGCATTGATTGGGCCCAACGGGGCAGGAAAGTCGACCACTTTGAAGCTGCTCACCGGCCAGATGATGCCGACCTCAGGAGAGGTCTTTGTGTCTGGAATTAACGTCCAAGAGCAGCCTGGAGAGGCACGGCGACTCATCGGCTATGTGCCCGAGGAACCCGCGCTCTACGACTACCTCACAGCACGGGAGTTTCTGGAGTTCATTGCCTCTATTCGGGGAGTGGATGGTGTAGAAGAGGCGCTGGCATTTACCGAATTGGATGCGGACGGAGAACGTCTCATCCGAGAGTATTCTCAGGGCATGCGTCGAAAGACAGCTTTAGCGGCCGCGATTCTTGCCAAACCGCCGGTTCTGGTTCTGGATGAGGCCTTGAATGGCTTGGATCCGCCCTCGGCAGTACGCGTCAAAAAGCGCCTTCGTGAGCTCTGCGATGAGGGGGCTTGTGTCCTTCTTTCGACCCATGTTCTCGACACAGCTGAACGTCTGGCGGATCGCGTTGTGATGATTTCTGAGGGAGCCGTCGTCGTCGACGAAAAGCTGGATAGAGAGGCTGGATCCGATCTCGAGGCTCTTTTCTTGGAGCGAATGCCAAGGGCTTCGGATGACTGAGAAACGAGACTTGCAAGCCCTTCGCCAAGAACTCGACGAGTTGGATGCGCAACTTTTTGAGGCAGTGGCCTCGCGCGGTCGGATCGTGGAGGCCATTGGCCGCCTCAAGCGAGACTCGGGACAAGCCGTTTTTGACCGAAATCGAGAGAAGGCCGTAGCCGAGCGTCATCGGATGCAGGGGCAGGCTGCGGGACTTACCGTGGAGGAAAGCCACATGATCTCTCGAGTGGTTCTCGCAAGCTCTCACCGCCTGCAGGCCGAAAAGGTTTCAAAGGCCACACTCACGCGGCGTTTTCTCCTGATTGGCGGTCGAGGAGGGATGGGTCAGATGTTCGCTCGGGAACTTGAAGACCGAGGACACGTCGTTGATATTCTGGATCAGGGGGAGAGGGCAAGACTTCCATTGGCGGTGGGAGCCAGCGATATCGTAATGATTTGTGTGCCGATGGCGGTTGCCGTAGAGGTGGCTGCCGAGGTGGCTCCTTTGATGCGACCGGGCGCCTTGCTCTGCGACATCAACTCTCTGAAGCTGGAAATTTGCGAGACCATGGGAACGGGTGCCTCCTGCGAGGTCCTCGGCTTGCATCCCATGTTTGGCCCCACGGTAAGCTCAATGCTTCGCCAGAAGGTCGTCGTTTGCGAGGTGTATGGTGGGCCGCTCGGAAGGTGGCTCAGGGATGAGTTGGGTCGAATGGGAGCGGAGTTGGTGGAGAGCGATCCGTTGACTCACGACAGGATGATGGCCGTGGTTCAGGTCCTTGTTCACTTCAACACCCTTGTCACGGGGGAAGCCCTCCGTCTCTTCGGGGCAGACATTGCAGAGAGTCTTCAGTTCACCAGTCCGATTTATCGATTGGAATTGGCTTTCCTTGGACGACTCTTTGCCCAGAATCCAAGGTTGTATGCGGAGATCTTGATGCGCAACCCCTTGGGAGACAGGGTTCGTTCGGATTTCCTCAGTGCAGCCGCTCGGGTGAATGAAGTGGTTCACCATGGAGATCGCGAGGCTTTCGAGACCCTGTTCAATCAAGCGGGAGAGAGTTTTGCCCAGTTCAGCACGGAAGCCATGCGGATCTCAGACGACCTGATCAGTCGACTCGTGTCGCAGGCCTGAAGCCAAGACCGGCGTGTCTCAGCCCAAGAGCTGGAGAATGGCCTGTCGGTTGATGTTGGCTTGGGCCATCACAGCAATAGCCGCTTGCTGCTGGGTTTGGAACTTGGAAAAGGCAGCGCTCTCAAGAGCATAATCTGCGTCCATGATTCCCGAATAAGAACTCTGGAGATTGCTTCGATAGATCTCGAGGTTTGAGATGTTGGAGTCGAAACGACTCTGGGTGGCGCCGTATTGAGCAGCGTAGCCACTCAATGTGTCGAGGGCCGTGTCAATGGTTGTGATGGCGGCGCTTGACGTGGTGGCATTGGACAGCGAAATGCTGTCAATGCCCAGGGTGCTCGTTTGCAGGTCGCCGAAGGTCATCGTGACCTGGTTGTTGCTTCCGCCGTTGGGGCCGACTTGGACGGACAAGGTGGGGTTGGAGCCGTTGGTGAGCGAAATGTCGTTGAACTCGGTGTTGGCCGAGACTCGAGAGATTTCAGTGACAATCTCATCCAGCTCCGTTTGCAGGTTCGTTCTTTGAGAGGAGGTCAGGGTGGAGGAGGATCCCTGAACGGCAAGCTCTCTCATCCGAGTGACCAGATTTTGGACCTCCGAGTTCGCGGCTTCGGCCGTTTGAATGAAGGAAGCACCATCGTTCGTATTTCGAATGGCTTGACTGACAGACCGCTGAGTGCTGTGAAGGTTGGTTGCGACTGCGTAGCCTGCCGGGTCGTCCGAGGCCGAGTTGATGCGCAGGCCTGAGGACAGCCGCTCCGTGTGCTTCGCCAACATCTTGTTGATGAAGTTGAGGTGGGCCAACGAGGGTGCGTTGGTGGAGATGGTCAGAGCCATAAGGCCTCCCCGAGAGGAATCGACGGATACTCAGGAGATCGGTTGTGCCACCGAAAGAATGTACCCATGGGAGGAGCATACCCTGTTTTCCGGTTCCTTGGAAATCAGGGCTGGGCCACGGGAAGCACCTGTCCATTGGGTGCCCGTTCGAATTGGAGGGGAGGGAACGTGGCATCCGGGGAGTCCGGATCCCACATGACCACGTTGATCTCCGGGTCGCGCTGGACCTGTTGCAGAGCCAGCTCGCGCTCCACGTCCTCCGCCTTCAGCGCAGTTGTTGCGCGTCGACATACCTCGGCAAATTCGCTTCCCTGGTGATTCTGTTCGATGGCGTAGATGTTGGGAACGATGCGGGCGTCCCCAATGAACGCGAGCTTTCGAACAATGGTGGTCAGAACCTCGGGCTTGATGCGTCGGGCCCGGTCTCGCTCCAGCAGCTGCACGAGTGCGGAAACGCTGCTCGAGTCCGCAAGGGGAAGCAACAACTGAAGGGTAGCGTCCCATGCCACAGGGTGGCGCTCCGAGATGAGGGCCTCATGGAGATCGGGAAGCAGGGTTTCATTGGCGAAGTAGGCCAAACTTCGGGCAGCAGCAGCCCGTACATTTCCCTCGACATCGTTCTTGTAGACGCGCAGCAGGACCTCGTGAACCACGGAGGCTGGGAGGCCTTCTTGCCCGAGCATCTTCGCACTGTGGGCTCGAACGCGACTGTCGGGATCGTTGAGCATCCCAATCCAGGCTTCCCACCGACGAGCAGGGGCAAAGTGCTCCACGACAGCCAGTGCCGCAATCCTGTGGTCGCGATGGGCATCGGGGTCTCTGGTGATGAGGATGGCCAGGTCTCCAAGCTCCTCCTGACTGAGCGTGATCAAAGCGCTGATCACGCTTTCACCGACCGCTGGCGGCAGAGACCGGTAGTCGCTCAGAATGGCGGGCATCGCCTGCCGAAGTCGGTCTTTGTCGCTGATCAACAGCTCGGAGAGCGCTTGGTTGCGCTGGTCTTCCGGAGCACCGACCTGGCGGAGGATGACCAGGAGCTGTTCTCGAGCATCGGGATGATTCAGCTGCGCAAGACCGGATACGACCTGGGAACAGATGTCGGGATTGGGGTCCTGCTGGCAGCGTCCAGCCAACTCGGGGACCGCCTCGATGCTGCCTCGGGCGACCAGTTCATCAATGGCCTCGATTCGCTTTGAAACTCGGCTGTGCTCCCGGATCACCTGCAGGAGCTCCTCAGTGTCCATTTTTCGGAGGGATTTGGCTGTCGCGGAGGGGGGCAAGGCCCCGAGGGCAACAATCGCAGCGAGAAGAATGACGGTTAGGTTTCGCATGGGAACAGACTACTCCGATTGGCGCTCTTTCCAGAAGCCCTCTTCTCGTTCTTCGGTTCGCAGCGCCCAACTCATGGCGGCTGTTGTGGTGTGCGCAACCCAGTTTTCGTGGCGATCGACGGCGATGTAGCCGGCCTTCCATCCTCTGGAGCGCATCAATCCAAGGCAGCGCTCAGAAACGTTTTTCAGAGAGTCATCCGCAGAAAGGGCGGTCACGATTCGTGCGGCCAAGGCTGCGTCGACAATGTGTTCGCCGACTCCCGTGCAACTGATGGCGCCGACTGAATCCGCATAGTTGCCAGCTACGGTGGCGCTGTCCGATACGCGTCCGACCCGTTCGAACCCTCGCCCCCCGGTGCTCGTGGCCGCAGCGAGCTGACCAGCACTGTCGACAGCGACGGCACCGACGGTTCCCGTGTGTCCCTCGAGGGCCTCACGAAACTCCTGGAGCCGCCTGCGGGTTCGCAGATCGCATTCCTCCAATCCGAGCTCTCGGGCCCTTTGGAGCGCCCCTTCGCCTGCGAGTACGCGATCCCGTTCCTCGAGAAGTTGTCGTGCAAGCAAAATTGGATTTCGAAGCCCGTTTACGTTCACAACGCCCGAAAATCGCATTCGGGCTCCGTCCATCAAAGATGCACTGAGGCGGGCCTCCCCGTCTGCTTGCAGTTTCGATCCGAGTCCCGCATTGAAGAGGGGATTGTCTTCAAGCAGTTGAACGGCCCGAACAACAGCAGCGCGGCTTCCAGACCGATTGAGGACAGGCCAAGATTTGGAGAGGATTTCTGAGAGTGCATGGGCCACGGCTGCTTTTCGTTGCGGGGCCAGCTCATCGCCGGCACCTCCGTGAATCAGAAGCAGTGCCATTTAGCGTCCCGCCTCTCGACCGATGCGAACGAGTTCAGCATAGCGGCCGCCCAAATCGAGGAGCTGTTCGTGGGTTCCTTCTTCAGCGATACGTCCCTGATGAAGCAG
The DNA here is from genome assembly GCA_036021505.1 of Myxococcota bacterium. GTDB lineage: Bacteria > Myxococcota_A > UBA796 > UBA796 > CAJQPC01 > JAYXVV01. Next base: position 9,315 of record JAYXVV010000145.1, read on the forward strand.
GACGATTCGGTCGGATTGAGCGATGGTAGAGAGGCGGTGGGCGATCACGATGACGGTCTTGCGCTCAAGAATGCGGGAGATGGCATTTTGGATCAGGGCTTCGGTCATGGAGTCCACACTTGCCGTCGCTTCATCGAGGATGATGATCTTGGGGCCGTGGGCCAGGGTTCGGGCAAAGGTGACAAGCTGACCCTCGCCTGCGGACAAGTTGCGTCCGCCCTCTTGCACTTCGTGCGCCCAGCCCGTTGGCAGCGATTCCACAATGGGACTGACATGCACCAGCTCGGCACTCTCCTCCACCATGTCCTGGCCGATCTCAGGATTGCCGAGGTTGACGTTGAAGAGAAGCGTGTCTGGGAAAAGATGAACGTCCTGCTGCACGGAAGCGATCTGCTTTCGAATCGACTCCGGATGCAGACTCGAGAGTTCTTGTTCGTCGAACTGGATGGACCCTCGATACCCGTCGTAGGAGCGGTTCAGGAGGCGGGACAGGGTTGTTTTTCCGGACCCTGTTGCCCCAACAATTGCGACCACTTCACCTGGCGCAATATCGAGGTCGATGCCTTTCAAGACATCGGTAGAATCGTCAACGGCATAAGAAAACTCGAGGTCTCGAATTTGGATTCGGCCGTCGGTTGGTTTGAAGTCGTGTCGTCCGGGGGCAATTTTCTCCGCCCCATCGAGCAGGCCAAAGATCTTTTCGATCGCCACGGTGGCTCTCTGGATGATTGCGATCTTTCCGGAGAACTCCCGAAGAGGGCGAAACAGCCTCTCGAGGTAGTCGATGAAGGCCGCCAACAGTCCGGCAGACACGGTGGCATTGAACACATCGCTGCTCGCGTAAAAGAGCATGACGGCGATGCAGACTGTTCCCATGCCGTCGACGAAGGCATACATCAAGGCATCGTACACATTGGATCGAATGGTGGCGTCTCGGTACACCTTGTTTCGCTTTTCAAACTCCGCCTGGGTGTGGGATTCATTGCTGAAAAGCTGAATGAGTTCGATCCCGCCGAGGCGCTCAGCGAGGTAGGCGTTGACGTGGGCAAGGCTGTCTCGAATGATCGCGAAATAGTGTCGGAGTTTTTTCCGGCAGAATGACAAGGCCATCAAGAGCACCGGAGCCGTACTCAACAGCACCAAAGTGAGCTTCCAGTCCAGCGAGAACATGACGGTCAGGACGCCCACAACCATGAAGACATCGAGCAGAATCGTCACGACCCCCGCTGTCAGAGCGTCGCCCAAGGACTCGACGTCCGAGGTTGCTCGGGTCAACAGGGCCCCAGCAGGGTTCTTGTCGAAGAACGCGGGGGCTTGTCCGACGAGATGGGTGTAGATGTGCCTCCGCAACCGCAGGATCGTTTTCTGGCCAGCATAGGCCAGGGCGAGAGCATAGAGGCTCTCGATGAGGTAGCGCAGCACGATGGTCGCGATGAAGAGACCGGCGATGAGGTGGAGTCCCTCGAAATTTCCGGGAACGATGTGGCCATCGATGGCTGTCTTCATGAGCCAGGGCTGCAGAAGCGACAGAGCCATGGCCAGCGGTGTGGCCAGCAAGGCAATGATGAAGAGCCTCCGATCGGGTTTGGCAAACGGCCAGAGACGTCTGAGTGCTTTGGATTCACGCTGCATCATGGCTCGTCACCCCCAGCCTGGTGCTTCCATGCATCTTGGTAGAAGCCGGGGCGTTGCGTGAGTTCGCTGTGGGTTCCTTGGTCGACGAGGTGACCTTCATCGAGTACCAGGATCAGGTCCGCATGGTGAAGGGCCGACACGCGATTGGAGACCAGCAGTGTGGTGGGGCGGTCCTGCGGGTCCTTCGCGTTGGAGCGGGCCTCGAGTGCCTCAATGAGGCGTTGCTCGGTGCCGTGGTCCACAGCAGAGAGTACATCATCGAGCACCAAGCAGCGTGTTTCTCGGTACAGGCCTCGTGCAAGCGCTGTTCTCTGCCGCTGTCCTCCTGAGAGCATGATTCCCTTCTGGCCGACCAGGGTGTTGACACCATCGGGCAGGGCCTGGAGGTCGGGACCGAGCGCGGCCGTGTGCACCGCTTGGAGCATTCGCTCCTCATTCATGTCGCCCATGGCCACGTTTTCGGCCAAGCTCTCGGAGAAAAGAAACGGAAGTTGTGGAACCACAGAAACGTCTTGTCTCCAGGCTGTGAGATCGAGGAGTCGAATGTCGGTTCCATCCACGAAAAGAGAGCCTGGAGGCGGATTGATCGAGCGTGTAATCAAGCGCAGGAGCGTGGTCTTGCCGGATCCCGTTTTACCAAAGAGGCCAATCACCGAGCCGCTGGGAAGAACACAAGTCAAGTCCTTCAAAACAGGCGATTCGGGTGCATCTGGATAGGCGTAGGAGAGTCCTTCAAACCGAAACTCAGGGCCTCCTCGGTTCTGAAGGACAACACCCTCATCGCCCTCGGGCCGGTCCGGCTCGGTATCCGTCAGCTCGTAGACTCGCTCAAGGCTCGTGATTCCTCGCTGGAAGACGGACAAAAGCCAGCCCAATGAACGCAGGGGATTGAGCAAAATGGCCACGTAGGTCGTAAAACCGACAAGTTCACCGACGCTGAGCGTGCCTTCTTGGACCATGTTGCCGCCCACCACCAACAGAATCGCGATGGACAGTCCACCGCAGTGCACAAGAACGGGCATGAAGAAGGTTCGTACCCGGGCAAGGTGAAGGTTGGTCTCCAGGTACGCCTCGTTTCGCTCCGTAAAGCGTTTCTGGAGGGCCTCTTGTGCATTGAAACCCTGAACAGTCTGGATGCCGTGGAGTGTGGAGAGGATGTGAGAGGAGAGTGAGGCCAGGTGTTCTTGGCTTTGCCGGACCAGCAGGTAGAACTTTGAAATTCCGATCTGAACGATGACGAGTCCGACCGCCATCGGAGCGAGCACCAAGAGTGTGAGGCGAGGGGACAGCGCAATCATTTGGGCCCCTGCCAAGGCCACAGCGATGGTCACATTCGCAATCTGCAGGCCTCCGAAGCCCACGAGGGCGCGCAGGTAGGTGATGTCGTTGGAGCTTCTCGAGACAATGTCACCGTTCTCCCACTGTGCAACTTGCTGAGGCTGCAAGCGCATCATGTGAGCAAAGATGTTGTTCTTGAGCTTGAACTCGATGAGCCGCCCCGGCGTGAAGAAGAGGACCCGTGACAAGGTGCGAACAAGCATGATGCTGATGCCCATTCCTGCGATCATCAAAAGTGCGTTGCGCACCACATCGGGATCGCCGTTGAGCCCCATGGAGTCGATGGCCCGGGCCAGCTGACGAGGAATCTGGACGGTCAGCCAGTTGGTGGCAAACAGAAAAAACAGGCCCGAGAGGTACCAGCGCCAGTAGGGTCGCGCATACTCGCGAATAAAGCGAAAAATAAGTCTCAACGTCTGCTCTTTAGCCACTCGCCGGAGGGGTCAATCAGGAGTTGTCCCGCCATGATGTCGCGCCCGACCACCAGGTAGGGCTGGCCGGAGGTGGAGACCACCTTAAAAACGCCCTCGAGAACCACACCTGCGAGTTCCAGTTGGAGGGCAACCCAGAGGTCGTTGGCCTGTTCAAAGGCTGGCAGCTCGATCTCGAGTTGGTCGAGCTTGAAGGTGATGTGATCGCCACGGCTCTGGTGAATCTCGGCATGGAATGTGGAGAGCGAGGAGTCGCTTGAGAAGCGAACCAGCATCTGATGAAGGCCGAGTTGGGGCAGGCTTACATGCTCGCGGTGACCGACGATTGTCGTCGGGGCAAAGTCCACCTCATCGAAGCCGTGTTCTCCATCCGCGTCGGAATCCACTTCGAATTCCAGAAGCTCTTCAGATTCCTCCTGGGCGACAATCTCCCAACAACTCTCCTCCTCAGAGTCGTCCTCCGTGGCCCATTCATCTGCCGCATGGTCCTCCGAGGACTCAGAGGAAATCCAATCAGCGAGGTCGTCGTTCAAAGGGGTGTGGGGGCTGTCGGGCATAACGTGTTTCGGTCCTTGCTCGGAAATGGTACCGCAGGGGCCTCGGTCTGACACGCAAGTAGGCTAAGCTATGGCCCTCCATGTTTGTTTTCTTTTTCACCTTGCTCACTGCCTTTGCCAGCCCGATGGAGGATGTGACTTCGCTTGTGGAGGGCAGCCCTCGCGTAGCAGGCTCTCCCGGGGGGTATCAGGCGCAGGCCTATGTGCTCGCTGAGTTGCAGAAATCCGGTTGGTCGGCCTCCATGAAGGTGGGGCCAACTCCTGGGTCAGGATTTGTGCAAGCCTGCCAACCGGGCAAGGGCCCGGCTTTCTGGGTTCTGGCGCACACCGACGTGGTTGCGGAGGAGTCTCCGGGTGCAATCGACAACGCCGGTTCCGTGGCTGTCGCGCTCGAGGTGGCGCGTCGAGTGCGGCGAGCAGAATTGCCGAGACGTGCCTGTTTCGGATTCACCGATGGAGAAGAACTGGGCCTGCACGGAGCGCGGTACTTGGCCAAGAGCCTGCCGCCCGATGAAAAGCCTGAATTTGTTGTCGCGCTGGAGTTTTTGGGTCAAGGGCAACTCACAGCCATGGGGGTCGGGGAGCGCTGGGGGGTTGATGGCCTGCGCTGGCTGAACCGGTTGAGTGGTGTGGATGTGCCCTACGCCTACCGAGTCTACGCCTCGCTCTTTCCGTCCAGAGAACGTTCGGATCACAAACCCTTTGTCGACGCAGGCGCACTGGGGATGCTGCTGTTGGGTCGGGGAGCCTCTGGGGTGTATTGGCCTTACCACACGGCGAAAGATGATCTCTCTCAGGTCGATCCCAACGCGCTCGCGGACGCTGTGGGCGTGGTGATGCAGATGCTCCAATCGGGCCCTCCCCCCTCAGGAGCCGATCCGGCGATTCGTCTCCCCGTGATTCCGTGGGTAATGCCCGGGTTTTTGGTCTGGATTTTCGTGGGAATCGGAGTGGTTTCGGGCCTGATGGTGGGCTTTGCCTCCTGGAGGATTGCGCTCGGGGGGCTGGGGTGGTCGGCGGCGGCAGCGGTCGCCGCTGGAATTGCGGTCATCGCCACGGGCTTCGGTCGCCCACTCTACGGTGCGATGTCAGACCTCTCTCATTGGACGTGGTGGCTTTTGACGTTTTGGGTCTTGTTGAGCACACCGCTTCATCGCGATGGCATCAAAGCGGGGGCTTTGGTCTGTGCATGGCTCACGGCAGGGTTCTGCGCCATCCATCCGCTCTTGGCGATTCCATGGGCGGGCATGGCCATCGCTTGTGCTCTGGCAACACGAATCTGGCCCCTCTTTCTCTTTGTTTTTCCTTTTCCCCTGTACCTCACCTCCAGTGGGCTCTGGAGAGAGCTGGTGTTTCATGGGGTTCTACCGGCAGATCCCATCTGGTGGATGCCGATGAAGTGTTTGGCGATGTGGCCGGTAGCTTGCGTTTTGATGGCGCTCCAGCCCCTCCGGGGAAAGTCAGGACACCTCTGCTTTGGTTTGATCCTCCTCATGCTGAGCAGCATGCTGTTTCTGACCGAACCTTTCAGTGGTGAATTCTTCCAGCGGGAAGTTCTGGTGCCTCCGCGCTAAGCTTTCGGTCATGGTCGCCCGAGTACGAGAAAGACTTGTCATGACGCTTCAGTCGGTTCCCAGGCGTGCTCGCATGCGAGCGTTGGGCGCGAGTGTCCAGCGCGAAAGGGTAGAGCTGTCTACGGAATCAGGAAACAAAGTGGTGGGGTACCTCTACCAAGCGGAGGGGTCTACGCCTCGACCCGGTGTGCTTCTTGTTCCGGGAACCAACGATTCAGCTGCTGTTTTTGAGGGTTGGTCCCAGCCGATCAATGCGTGTGAAATCGCCGCTCGAGGCTGGGTCGTGATGAGCTTTGATCCACCAGGCCGTGGAGAGAGTTGGGGGGAAGAGGAGTACGGAGGTCTGGAGCAGCAGCAGGCCTTGCTTGCGGCTCTCCGGATCCTGTGTGCACATCGAGCTGTCGACCCCACCAATGTCGGGATACTCTCGATTTCTCTCGGGATCGGAATGGCATGTGGAGCCGTGGCGGGTGCCTCAGACCGTCCGCTGAGTTGGCTTGTGGACTGGGAGGGGCCAAGCGATCGAGAGGTCATCACGTCGGGGGAGACCATCATGACGCCCGCTCTCGGGCATTCGATGTCGGATGATGTCTACTGGCATCCGCGTGAGGCTGTGCGGCATGTGGGGCAACTGGGGTGTGGCTACTGGCGCATTCAGGCCCAACCGGATCACGCCCAGGCGGAAGATGTTCGGCACGCCAGTCGAATGATTGCCGCGGCGGCTGGAGGAAATTTGCCTTGGTTCAAGCTCAACCATCACCCGCGAAATGAGGTGCCTGCTCACCCGCGCTATTTTGATGGCGGGAGGATGGCAGCAAATCGCGCGATTCTTTCGGTGTTGGGCCAACTCAGGGGCAAATGACCTCAAGTTGGCCTCATGCAGGGCGATGTTGATCACAAGGAGTGTCTTGTGTTGACCGTACTGTTGGGAATTGGATGTGGCATTGTTGGGCTGTACCTGGGACGAAAGGCAGCGCCCATGGATGCTCAGGTGGTGGTGAAAAATGGGGAGGATCACAGCCTTCTCAAGAATGCGCATGTCCAGCGTCTCTCGCTGCTGGGGCGTCAAGCAGCCGCGGCGGCACACGAGATGCGCGGGGTGATCTCGGTCCTTTACTGCCTTGCGGAGGAGTTGGAAGCGGACAATGCGGAACGGGAGGTTGTCGAGTCCCTGCGTGAGGCAACGCGAGGGCTCCACCGATTGAGTGACGACATGACCGGCTTTTCCCGGGCCGACTCAGGCATTCAGTCAGCCCGCATTGACAAGGCTTTGAAGACGGCGATTCGCATGACAAAGACCGAGCTTCAGAGCACCGTAGAGATCGAGCAATGGGTGATTGGACTGCCGTCGGTCGCGATTGATGAAAGTCGACTGGTGCAGATTTTGGTGAACCTGCTGCGCAACTCAGCCGATGCCATTCGAGAATCTGGAGGCGGCCGGGTAAGGGTTTCGGGTCAGATCGAGGAGGGGCAAGTGCTCCTGCTCGTAGAGGATGATGGCCCGGGTATCGAGTCGGCTGTGGCTGCTCGGATTTTCGACCCCTTCGTCACCACCAAGAGCAACGGAGAGGGGACTGGATTGGGTCTCTCTGTGTCCCGCTCTCTGGCACGCGAGGCCGGAGGAGAGATGGGTCTGGCTCCCGGTGTCCTCGGTGGCGCGTGCTTCGCTGTTCGTCTGCCCATGAAAGCCATTGAAGCGGATGCTGCGACCTACGCTTTGGCGAGCTGAGCCCGGCTTAGAGGGGCGTGATTGTACAGAAAACGCCGTTTAGCTTTGGGGTGCCGGTGAGAGGGTCTCTCCGATCCTGGGGGACAAGGAAGCCGACCGGGACGCCTTGGTTCCAGGGGATCAGGACGGTTTGTGGCTGGAGTTGGGTATCCAAAATGGCCTCACCAACAAGCGCACCTGCTTCGGAAGAGACCCGAAGTTTCTGACCCTCTCTGAAGCCCGAATCGGGATGGACGCGAATGCCCAAATGGGTCGCCTCCCCGTTGGTGTTCCAGCCGGAACCTCCGGGGTTCATCCGAGTGGTGCTGTTGAGCCAGAATCCCTGACTCGAGGTGTAGAGGGCAGGCTTGAGCGCCCGAATCAGGGGCTCGAGATCCTCGGGGAGCATATCGATGCGCTCTTCAGGAGTAGCGGCTCTCCACAGTGCTCGGTCCAGTTCTCCCTGATCCAGTCCATGAGGAAGAGCCTGGAGCTGGTCTCGGTCCAAATCTGTGGTCCATCGAAGCAGGCGATCGACTTGCTTTTCGAGGGGGGCCTTGGCCAACCAGCGTCCCAGCGTTCGGAGATGGCTTCCCCAAGCTCCTCCGAACAAAGGAGCACCTGTCTCTTCGAACAGGTCTGCCAAAATTTTATCGGTCGCCCTTACCTCCGGCTCGGGTGACAGCACTGGGGCAGAAGCTTGAATGTGCTTGTACGGGAGGGTCGGGCCATCAAGAAGATGCAGAGCGTCCTGTTCCCAATGGTCGAGCGAGGGCAGAACCCAGTCAGCGACGCCAGTGATTGCGCTGTGATGGCTTCCAACGCTGACCAGCAGATTGAGGCTGGACAGCGCATGCCGCAGTTCTTCCGGCTGGGGCAGCGAGGCTAAGGGATCGCCGTCCACGCAAAGGAGGGCTCGAAGTTGGCCTTTGCCTTGCGTGGTGATCTCCTCATGCAGTGCAGTGCTGGGCATCTGCATGAAGACTGCGGGGTAACCGCTGACCCTGGACCGGGGTGCATTCTCCGTTGGGAAAGAGACCATCGCCGGCAGGAGATCAAAGGTGCCCACCGCCTCAAAAGCACCTCCGGGACGAAGAAGGTTGGCCGTCATCGCGTGAAGCAGATGCCAGGCCCAGGCAGCAACCGTTCCGTACTCGTGGTTGAAGAGTGCTCGGCTCTTGGCGACGGTCGCCATGGCTGCCCTGGAAAACTTCAGGGCGACCCCCGAAACTTTAGAGGCCTCAGTACCGCAAATTTCCGCGACTACCGCAGGGGTCCAGGGCGCCAGGACATCGGTGAGCTGGTCGGTGTTGGCGCAGTAGTCTTCCAGGTACTGATGGTCGATCCAGCCTCCGGACCAGGTGGCGTGGCACAAGCCAAGTAGAAAAACGGTTTCTGTTCCGGGGCGAATGGCGATGTAGTCGTCAGCCAGCTCTGCCAAGGGGGTCTTGCGGGATCCCACGGCCACCAACTTTGCGCTCCGTCGGCTCCGCTGGATGTGCTTGAGAGCCTGGGTGTGGATGGTGCCGCTCTGGAGTGGGCCCCATCCAGCGACATCTTGATCGCAGTCTCCAAGCAGGAGGGTGTAGTGGGCTCGTCCCACATCGGATTGGAGTGCCATGGGCATTCCAAGCATCTTCTCCGCTGCCAGAAGCTGCGGTGCCCCATGCATGGCGAGGTCGCTGTAGAGGTGGGGAGTTCCCAACCCAACAGCGAAGGCAGCCGTTCGAATCGCGCCCAGTGAATTGCTCGCCAATCCGCCGCCTGCATAAAGCCCAATGGAGTGCCCGCCGTGTTTTTTTCGGAGGTGCTTCAGTTCGCCCCCGATCGCAGCGATGGCTTCCTCCCAGCTGACGGGCACCAACTCACTTCCTTCTCTTTTGAGCGGCTGCACAATGCGCTGTGCTGAGCGGGCTCGGCTGAGGGATTCGCTTGCTGCGTCGCAGATGTGGCCAGCGTTCTTGGGGTTCGAACGATCGCCGGTGACCCTGAAGCCGTCCTCTACGGCGGTAATCTCAACGCCGCAGTAACCGGTACAGGTTCTGCAAAAGGAGAATTGAGTGCTCATGATGAACAGTTATCGCACAGCGGGCAGAAGTGTGCGGAGTAGGGTCTCGGCACGAGGATAGGCAGACGCTCGATGGAGAAGGGCCTGGACAGCCGCTTTTGAGCGTAGATGAGGAATGAGTTGGCAGATCAGGCGCTCACAGTCCGGTCCAGCGGATGCCGCAAACCAAGCGATCACATCGGCATCGGGTTGGTCGTCGAGGAGCATGGCTGCAGCGCGCAGGGCGGCTTCATGGTGCCTTGCCACCACCAAGGCCGCGAGGGCTTCAAGTCGGCCATTTGAGGCGTGTTCAACCAGCGCTTGCAGGTGTCCGAGTTGCGCATGCGCGTGACACGCTTGTTCGAAATCATCGGAGTTCTGCAGTGCTTGGAGTTCCTTTTGACCGGGTTGGATCTCGAATTCCTCTCCCATTTTTTTCGCCCAGGAGGCATCAGGAAATCGTGACAACGCCCGCTCTGCCAGCTGTGCACCAGCAGTGGGGTGGAGCTTTGCGAGTCGAGGGTAGAGGGCTTTGGGATTCAAGCGGGCTTCCAGAGATTCCAGCACTTCAAGAGCAGCTGCTGCGGCTAACACTCCCCGTAGAGCGCGAGGGCCGACGACCAGTTCACCCAACGCAACAGGGTGCCTCTGGGCCAGCGCACGGTAGAGATCCGTGAGGGGCTCGTCCTCGTTGAGGGCTTTCTCAGCTGCCTCCCGAAGGACGGGGAGATCCCTGGGAAGTTCCAGACCCTTCAGATCGCCATCGAGAAAGCGCTTCATTGGGGGCTGCCGTTCGGAAGGTAGGGGTCAAGAATCGGAGGAAGTTTCTGTCCATCACCCAGACAGCGGGCCAGAAAATTCTGATTCACCGCTTGCAGTTCCAGGACCTTCGGGGTGCGCTCGGGCAGACCCCTGTGGGAGGTCTCGTTGGTCGTGGGGTCGGCCAGCTGCTGAGCACCTTCCGAGTGAACCTGCCAGAGGGCGTCCAAACCCACGGCTGAGAGTGCAACTCTGGAGTCCTGCTCCGCCACGATGAGCAAGCTCAGGTCTGCCCCCGCTGCGGGTCCAAGTTCTTTTCGGGGCATGATGAGCAGAGTCTCCCAACAGGAGCGAATCAGGGAGAGCGAGTCGTCACCCTGAACGGTTCGGAGGACCTCGAGCACATGGGTGGCGAGACTCAAGGCCTCCACGGGGTGGAGGGTGTGCCCGATGCGTCCCACGACCTCAGCGGAACCATACTCCAGATCCAAGGGTCCCTGAAACGCACCGCAGTGGGGGCGCAGGGTGTGGCTTCCGAGCAAAAAACAGCGGGATAAACGGGTCGTCATGAAGGGAAAAGGCGGAGAAGCGGAAATCGGGGGTGGGGAGTGTCTTGCTGGGAAACAGGGCCTGGGATAGAAAGGGCCCGGAGGTTGGAATGCATAACTTACTCATCCCAATCGGCGGAATCATTGCTGCGATCGGAATCATCTCCCTCATCTTCGGATTCGAGTCAACCACCGGCGCCATGATGTCTACGTCGTTTTCGGAGGCGGGGTACACGGGTCTCGACCAGTGGACGGTCAATGCGACCGGTAAAATGGGCATTCTCATGGTCATCACGGGAGTTGCGCTGATGGTGTCGGGCAATCGGACCATCTGGAAGAAGACTGGCGGTTATTAGAACCGCCGTTTTGAGGGGATAAACGGGTGGGACCAGAAGAATCCAGGCGATGGCGCTTGCGGCAGGCACTCAAACGGCGGCTTCGTCCGTCGAGCGCCGAGTTGGAGCGTGTGGTCGCTGAGCTTGAGAAGCATCAAACTGCGGTCGACGCTACGCTCGTGGACCTCACTCGCGGCGAGGGGATGCCTGCGGAGTTCAACCCCGAGAGCCATCTGGCTCCCGGAGTGCCTCGGCTGCGGACCCTGCTCGTTGGTCTGTCCAGTCGTGTGGCTGGCGGTGAGGAGGCGGATGCGACCGACGTGGCCCGAGTGGCGGAAATCATGCACCTCGCGATCGCGATTCATGACGCCGCCCTGGGCCGTCAGGGGGGCCGGCGTCGCCGTGTCGCACGTCGTCTACTGCGAGGATCGGCGCATTGGTTGGGTGCGAACCACCTGAGCCTCCGAGCTCTGGAATTGGCTCGTGCAGTGCCCTCGCCGCATGTTCTCGGAGAGGCCATGGACACCATGCGTGAGCTCGCAGAGGGGCATGCGCTGTCGGAGGATTTGAGGCACCGTGATGCCACCGAACAGGATTATCGGGAGTATGCGGAGAGCCACAGCGGCGCACTCTACAGCTTCTGCACCCGCGCAGGAGGGCATCTTGGTGGAGCGGACCGTCAGACGATTGGAGCCCTGGGGCGCTATGGACGTCATGTCGGGGTGGCTTGGCATGCGGTGGAGGATCAGTGGCTGCTGGACCAGGAACCTGAGGTGCTTTCTCGTCTGCTGGCCCGACGCTCGGCGATGGGTCGGCCCACACTGCCGGTGATCCGAGCGCTCGAGCAAGACCCCGTTGTCGATCAACTGCTGGATCAAATCTGCCAGGGCGATGAGGCGGCGACCTCGGACTTTGTGAAGCGAATACGCGTCAGCGGAGGGCTTCTCGCTGCGAAGAAGCTCGTCGTGGAAGAAAGCATGGCGGCGAGGCGCAGTCTTCGAAGCCTCGCACCGTCACCGTACATTGAGACGATGGACCGCATTGCGGGAGACTTGGTCAATGGACCCTATTCGTTGACGGTGTAGCCTGTCTGGTAGGCGGTGAAGCGGTACCACCACCCCGGGCCCGCACCATCAACGTTTTCATGGCGCACACGGACGGTGTAGTTTCCCGCGTCTAGCGGTCCGAGGTTGGAGATGTCTCCGAAGGAGTCATCGCCCTCAGCAGCACTTTGGAGAGATCCGTCGGGGCCGATGACCTCAACCTCGGAGTCGAGAAGGGATCCGAGAGCGTCGGAGGTTCCCCAGATGTGCAGGTACTGGTCCTGCTCTACGGTGACGTAGAATGCGTCGACATCGTCCTCCCAGTTGAGCGTTCCCCAGCCTGTGGCGTAGCCATAGGGGGTTCCATCGTCATCGGTGGTCCAGGTTGTGTCGAGCTCCGTGGCATCCTCGGCTGAGTCGTTTGGTTCTTCCTCCTGGGTGTAGCTGTAGCCTCCCTCTCCAATGGACAAGAAGACAAAGAACCAGTGGTTCTCTCCTCCACCACCATGGCTGTCGGAGGCCGCAATGTAGAGGGTTTTTCCGTTGACCTCGGGATACATCGCTGTTCCATCGGGACCCAAGCCCTCCTTGCGCCCCAACCGGTTGCCCTCGGTGTCGTAGAGTTCGACCGTGGGGTTGGCATCGGTGCCGACAACGGTCTGGGAACCTGCCAGATAAACAGGGCAGTTTTCCCAAGGAAGTTCGACTTCAATCCAGTCGGTGTCTTCGGCTTCCCCGAGGTGTACCCCCACAGCCCAATACGTGCTGGCGCGAGTGGCCTCGACGGTCGCCCCGGGTTGCTCCATGCTGTCGGTTTCTCGTGTATAGCCTCCGGTTTCTGTGACCACGAGGCTGTAGCGAGATTCGTCAGACGCGTAGCCTTCGACGTCCTCCACAGCAGCGATCCACGTTCCGCCCATGTGGAGGTAAGCGTACAGGACCGTGTCGTAGGTGCTTACCGAGCCTGCGGCATGCTCGTCTTCCACGTGATGCACCTTCCCGTTGGGGTCATAGAGCGTCACCACAGTGTTCATTGCAGTGCCCTCAACAAGAGGCTCTGTTGAGACGCGGACGAACTCTCCGCCTGAGGCCACGAAGGCGTAGTAGTCCACATCTCCAGCCGTTTCCAAGGTGCCGAGATTGTCCATCTCCCAGAGAATGGATTTGGCTTCTTCCACCGAGTTGTTGCGATCTCCGGCCACACAGGTCTCCTCATCGCAGATCTGAGTATCGGTGCATTGAGCGTCCTCCAGGCACTCGGGTGGGGGTGCCTGAGTATCCCCGGTCTCCACCGAGGAATCGTCTGACGTCTTGCTGCAGCCAAAGAATAGAATCAGGGAAATGACGGCATTCACTGTAGTTCTCACAAACCCTCCGAGCGCTTCAAAATGGAAAAGCTTCCTTGCCTCAAGCTACCACCGTACGTATAGATGGCGCCATCGCAGGTGAACGACAAGGGAGCACGACGATGACCAACCCCAAGAGAGCACTCACGGGTATCCAGCCTTCCGGAATCCCCCATGTGGGAAACCTAAAGGGAATGATTGAGCCAGCGATCGCCCTGCAGGAGACGCACGAACCGTTCTACTTCATCGCGAGCTATCATGCGATGACAACGACTCAGGACCCACAACGCCTGCGGCAGTACCAGCTCGAAGCAGCGATGAGTTTCCTTGCCTTCGGCTTGGATCCCCAGAGGACCGCTCTGTTCTTGCAGCAGGAGGTTCCTGAGGTGACCGAATTGGCCTGGATTCTCTCGACCCTGACCAACCTCGGTCTGATGGAACGAGCCCATGCCTACAAAGCGGCCCGAGACGCGGGGCGAGAGATCAATGTGGGCACCTTCTGCTACCCGATTCTGATGGCGGCAGACATCCTCATCTACGACGCGAATTCCGTGCCTGTGGGGCAGGACCAGAAGCAACACGTGGAGATGGCTCGAGACATTGCCCAGCGCTTCAACGATCGGTTTGGGGAGACCTTGGTTCTGCCAGAGCCCTTGATTCAGAAAGAGGTGGCTACCGTTCCCGGAATCGATGGAAGAAAGATGTCCAAATCCTACGGGAACACCCTCCCGCTCTTCCTGCCGCCGAAGAAACTTCGGAAGCTCTGCATGAAAATTGTGACCGATTCCACTCCGGTCGAAGAGCCCAAAAACCCGGAATCATGCAACGTATTCGCGCTCTACACCCTCTTCGCAACTGCGGAGGAACAAGCTGAGCTTGCGGAGCGTTACAGAGCCGGAGGGTTGGGGTATGGGCACGCGAAACAGGCCCTTTTCGAGGCAATGGATCGCTTCCTTGAAGGACCTCGAGAGCGCTACGAAGAGCTTGCGGCTCGGCCGATTGTTGTGGCAGAATCACTGGAACTCGGAGCGCAAAAGGCGCGGTCCGTGGCATCGGAGACGATGAGGCGCGTTCGCGAGGCGTGTGGATTGAGTTTTTCGTAGGATTTTATTGGGCAATTATCAGGGCTTGACATTTTATTGACAGTAGATGGGCTTCAAATTCTGTAGAAGGGTCGCGCAACAGGGTGCGCACGGGGCTTTTCGGCTTGCAAAGCCAGACATGAAGCTTGGGTGACTGGATGAGGAACCTTCACGGGTTGTTCGGCTGTGAATTCTAAAAGGTGGGTTTCAAAGAATGAACATTGAAGAAAACATGACGGGCTTCAGCTCTTTCGCTTCTTCAAGGAGCAGCCGCTCAGAGCGGTTGACGGCCGATGAAGAGAAAGACATGGCTCGCGAGATTCGAAAGTCGGAGAAGTTCGCCATGGAGGCTGTGGAGCAGGTGGAGGATGCACAGTCCATCCTGAGCCGCAAGCCAGAACGTGCAGAGCGGACCCGTGCGGGTGCAGTGGACCGGCTGGAAGAGGCGGTGTTCCTGGTGGCCCGCTTGGCCCGCAAAGATCCCGCACTCCGCGACAACGCGCGGAAAGCCTCTGCGGCCTGGCAGGAGGCGGAGAACCTTCGGTGGCGACTTGCGATGTCGGGTCGACGAATCGCCCACGGTGAGGCTCGGAAACTGGCTGGACCGTTTATGGACGAGGAAGATCTTGTGCAGGAAGGCTACATCGGCCTCCTCCGCGCGGCAAAGCGCTTTGATCCCGATCGGGGCATTCGCTTCTCGACCTACGCGCGATGGTGGGTTCGCGCCCAGATGACACGGGCGATCGACCACACCGGGCGGCCCGTGCGGTTGCCGGGTTGTGCCGTGGAGCAGACACGAAATCTGCGAAAGGCGATGAAGCGTTTTGAAGCGAGCGGAATGGAATACAACATTCAAGACCTCGCGAATGAAGTCGGCATCGACAAAGAACGTGCTGAGCTTCTGCTCTCCCAAGGCAACACCATCTCTCTGGAGCAGCCGGTGGACGATGGTCCACGGCCGAGGCCACTCGAGCGATTCCTTTCGGATGACGATGCGGCCCAGCCCGACGATGAGACGATCCAGACTCAGGAACTTGACCGCATGCACAAAGCCTTCGAAATGGTTCTCACGGACCGTCAGCGCTTTGTTCTGACCCGCCGTTACGGAATGGACGACGGGGAATTCCGGACGCTATCCGAGGTGGGCAAGGAAATGGGCCTCTCTCGTGAGCGTGTTCGCCAGATCGAGCGCGAGGCATTGATTCGTCTGCGCGATCTCTCAGGAATTCGCGACAGCCTGCCCGAGCTGCCCAAAAAGCGGACCCGAGCGAGTCGAACCCGCGCTCGTCTGTAGGAGCAAGCGGCTTGGGTGACCAAGCAGGTGTCTGATCGAGGGCCTCCACCGGGGCCCTCGTTTCGCTTAAGTCGGTTTGGCGCAGAGTCGTTCCAAGACATCCACTCCATCGTGAAGACGATTCAGAGGCGGTCGCTGGAGTTGGCCTGGCTGACAGATCCTGTGAAATCCGAAATCCTGCAGAGCCTCATGGGGGAGGTTGGTCGCGCAACTTGACCAAGGCCCCCCCTGGAGGAAATCGAGTTGGTCCAGGGAATCGATGGGATGGATGGGCAACAGTCGAGGAAGTCCAAAGGACTCAAAGTCCTCCACGGGGACCACGATTTCCCGAGGGTCTCTGTGTCCCGCATGGTGATTGCTGGGGTGAAGCATTTTTGCGGTTCCGATTCGTCGACTTCTGTGTGCCTGTTCGGCGAGACTCAGGGCTCCAAGGGGTAGGGCGTCTTGGGTGGCCCACTGGTCAAAGAGTGCTCTTTTGAGAGCGTGAGCATCCCCCAAACAGAAGACGGCAATGGGGGACATGCAACCGCGGGAGTCGTAGGCGGAAGCATCCAAATAGAGCCCTTCTGCCACCTTCTCTATTGTGTTGGCTTCGACGATCGCCAAACTCGCCCGACTTCCGTGGAGAGAGCGAGCGGTTTCGGGACGAAGATGCGCCTCGAGGACATTCATGGCCTGGTTTGAGCCAAACCCCAGGACGGCGTCTGCATCCTCGAGCAAAGAGAGGGCTTTGTCGTGAGGCGCACGGTGAGCCTGGACCTCAAAACTTGAAAATGCCTCCGCCATGGCAAAAACGGGTGCTGGACAGTTGCTGGGCGCCTTGAGCGTGATCCGGCTTCCTGCCGCAGCGAACTGAGCCACCCACTCGAGGGGGGCAGTAAACACGTTGGACGCACACCAGATCACCAGGTGCCTGGGTGCATCCGGCAGGGGCCGAAACGCGCCATTTTGGATCGCCTCGGCCGCAAGTTGTTGTCCCAGCCGAACATTCTCGGGAGAGAGCCCTGTCTGCCAGTCGTTGCCGTCCATCCTCGCCCAGTGTTCAACGGCCTCCAAAACCGCCTCGACATTCATTGTTCCGCCTCCTCAGCGACCAAGGAACACCCTCGGGCCTGCATCCCGGGGATGCGGCCATGGAGTTCGACGAGGTCGCCTTGAACGCGACCCAAGTCATGGGTCTCGACGGCCATACAGCTTCCCCAGTTGGCAAGGTCGACAAAGCAGAGCTGTCCAATTCCCGCTGAGTCGGTGTGTTTGGTGAAGACGCGAAGCCATGGGGGAGCACGGTAGCCTTCTCCCCAGTCCCAGAGTTGTGAGGAGAGCTCAGTCATTCCGTATTCCCGAATGATGAAGAGATTGGCGCCGAGTTGCTTCTGGGTCGCCTGGTGGAGTCCTGTTTCCGGAATGCTGCGGTGTTGCCCTTTGTAGCCGCCGGTGATCATCACCACGCTTCCCCGAGGCAGGTCACAGTGATCTCCCGTTTCCAGGAGGGTGGCGAGCGATAAAGCGGTAGCGGGAAGAAAGAGGGCCTCCTTGGTCTCCTTGAGATGGTCCCAGCAGAGCTTGAGATTGACCCCTCCTGATTTGGAAAACCCCGGCACGGCGTCTGGGCAAAGGACTTGGATCATGTGGGCCAACGAGGAGTCGGGAAACTCGGTGGCATGTGGACAGAGAGTAAGGGTGTGCTGGAGCGGAAGCGAAAGCGGAAGTCGGTCTACTCCGGCGCGAATCGAGAGGTCATAGGCTTCGGTATCCGGAAGACTGTGGACGCCACGAACCCCCGTTGTGGTCCCTGAGGTTCGAAAACGCACTGTCGGTGGACCAGCACAGAACTCAAATCGGGAGAACAGGGGAGCAGGAACCGGTCTGAGCAGGATGTCGGAGTTCCCAAGACGTGGACCCAAAAACCTCTGCATCCCTGGAATGTTGGCATGCTGCCACTGAAGCAGTGTCTTTTCGAAACGAGCCACTTCATCTGGGGAGGGCTCAACGCTCATGCATCTCTGAAGAAAGGTCAGAGTCTCGTGCTTCACAGGAGCGCCTCCAAACAGTCGCAGAAGGACTCAAGTTGCTGCCGAGTAATGGTCAGTGGGGGAACGATGGCCAGCACCTCGGCCTCGATTCCAGCCGGAAGGGTGATGTAGCCCCTCTCCAGAAGATCACGACTGAGTTTGAGGCTGTTGCTTACCTCCAGCCCTCGCATCAGGCCCCGGCCTCGAAGAACGCCCAATGGGGAAAGTCTTTCTTGAAGCCAAGCGCCGTCCTCTGCACTCTTGCGGGGCAGAGACTGGCTTTCGAGAACTTCCATACAGGCCAAGGCCATGGCACAGCCTACGGGGTTGCCGAGGAAAGTCTGTGTGTGAATGGCTTCACCACGGCTTGCTCCCCAGGCTTCCATGGCGGCTTTTGTGCCCAGGCATGCGGAGATTGGAAAACCACCTGCCATGCCCTTTCCGATGCAGATCAGATCGGGATGAATCCCGCTGTGTTGATAGGCAAAACGAGCTCCAGTGCGTCCGAACCCGGTGTAGATCTCATCGAGTACCAGAAGCGTTCCATCTCGTTTGCAGAGAGCGCTGAGCGCTTCAAGCCATCCGTCAGGAGGGCATCGCATACCGCCTCGACCTTGAATCGGTTCTGCAAGGACGGCACCATAGGACTCCAAAGAATCCGGCAACTCTCCGTAGGGGAGGTGGTCGACGTGTCGACCCAGTTGGCCCTCGAAAGGGGCTCGAAACATGGGGTGCTTGTAGTGGCTGGCGGAGAGTGCTCCGTAGGAGAGGCCGTGGTAGCCGCCCTCGAAGGCCAGGACACCGTCTCGTCCGGTGGCCATTCGAGCCGTTTTGAGCGCGGCCTCGACGGCGTCCGAGCCAGAACAGCCGAGTATTCCATGGTCAAGCCCCGTCCACTCGGCGAGCCGCTCCAGAAGGCGTATACGCTGGGCATCGGGAAATGCGTCGCCCATGGCATGAGGAAGCCGCTCGAGTTGTTCCTTTCCCGCGGCGACGACTTTGGGGTGAGCATGGCCCACACTGGCCACACCAAAACCCGAGGTGAAGTCGACGAATCGGTTTCCGTCCTCGTCCTCCACACACGCGCCTTTCGCCCGCTTCCAGACGACAGGGTCGACATCGGATGCGCCGATGGACGATGCTCTTCGCGCTCGACGCGCAGTAATTGCGGGGCATTCCCGTTGAGCAAGCCGGTCCACCCACTGGCGAGAGTTCGGTCCAGCGAGGGCGGTTCGAATGAGGGGGCCTTCCGTGCCAGTCATGCGACAACCTCTATCTCGGCGGACGAAGGCTATCGACTTGACGTGTCATTGCTGGTGTAATCGGAACAGGCGAGCCACGGGGTGCTCGCGATGAGGTGGACACAAAAGAGAGGGGAGATCGAATGGATGGGATGCCGAGAACACTGCTTCTGAACGCCAGCTATGAGGCGTTGACGGTGGTGGATTGGAAACGAGCGATTGGTCTTGTGGTCTTGGAACGGGTGGATTTGGTCGAGGAATACGAGGAAACCGTCTCTTCGCCACGCCAGACCTGGAAAATTCCAGCAGTCATTCGCTTGAAGAACTACCTGCGGCGTCCGTGGGTCCCTGTTCCATTTTCTCGAAAGAACATCTTCCTGCGCGATGAGTTTCGCTGCCAGTACTGTCTGGTCGGGGTGACCCTGAGCGACGCGACGATCGACCACGTGCACCCACGCTCTCGAGGGGGGGAGCACCGCTGGGAGAACGTGACCACGGCCTGCGGCCCCTGCAACCGCAAGAAGGGAGCACGCACTCCATTGGAAGCTTCGATGCCGCTGCATCAGGAGCCCTATCGGCCACGGTGGCTTCCCCACACCAAAAAACCAGGCGGTTTCTCCTTTCCTGAGGAGTGGGAACCCTGGCTTCAGGTGGCCTGACAACACTGGACCCTCGATGAACGGCGATATACGCTGTGGGCATGCGAGCTTTTTTCCCCTTGTTTCTCATGGCCTGCAGCACCGAACCGCTGCCGGATTCCCACAGCGTCCGCCTCAAGCTCCTCAACCCGACTGCGGCCAATCCGATGGGTGGGGTGACCCAGCTGAGGCTCAGCATCCTGGATGCCGATGAGTTGGTTTTTGAAGAGACGGTGGATGCGACCGAGTCGCTCCAGATTCCCAACCTGGACGCGTACGGAATCCTTCGTTTTGAACTCGCGGGGCTGAATGACGGAGGGGAAGTGCTGTCCTTTGGTCGATCGGCGGAGATCGCGGTGGTTCCTGATGTTGAACGGGAAGTCGCCATGACCTTCCTGCCGGTGAACAAGGTGTTCACCCTCGGAGCGGAGTTTCTTGAGCAGCGTTCTTTCCACACAACCGCCAAGGCACCGGACGGCAGGGTTTATTTGATCGGCGGAGTCAATGCAGATCAGAGCAATTCGCTCAATTCTGTGGAGTACTACGAGCCGGAGACGGGGCGTGCGATCCCCCTCGCCAATTTCCTGAGCTTCTCATCGGTACTCCCGAGTGTGGCCTGGACCGATGACGAGCGATTGCTTGTGCATGGTGGCGTTGCGGTATCGAACGGTGCTCCGTCCCTGGTTTTGGAGGCCAATCAAATCGACGCGGCCTCTCATGTGGTCTCCGAGTTACCGCCCTCGGGCCTCGGAAGGCGGGATCACTGTTTTTCCTCATTCGACGGCTCCCGCGTCATTGCGGTGGGAGGCACAAGCGTGACCTCGCAGAATGCGGAGGTGTTGGTGCCATCCGCGACCCACCCAAGCGGTTGGATGTGGCAGAGCTTCACTGTTGGCGGCTTTCAAACGTTCAACATCCAGACCTGCGGGTTGACGACAGACGGGCGAATTTTCTTCCAGGGAACCGGAGACCAGTCCACCGGAACCTTCACCCCCGATCCCAGCGGTGGGAATGCCTTCAGTTTCCAGATCATCGATTACCTTCAGTCGCCCCTGGAATACCTGGTGTATCCCTATGGCCAAATGATCATCCCCCTGGACGGTTCTCGGGTCTGGATGGCTGGGGGGCGCCAGAATCTTGATGGAGACGGCAACTTGGCCAATGACCCGGTGGCGGGCGTCACCCGGGAGTTCAACCTCGACACCATGGTGTTTTCCCAGGGTGTGGATCCAAATCTCTCGGAGAGGACCTGGGGGCATTGGGACCCGTGGATTGAGCCAGGAACCTATGCGGTGGCCTGTGGCGGTGTGGATGGCAACCTCGAGGCCAACCCCAACACACTTGTCGAGATTTTTAGCCTCACCTCTCCCGAGGTGCTTCTGAGCGCGACACTGGACCGCCAACGACCGGGCTGCAACATGAACGTCCTCGATGACGGAGCCATCCTGATCACTGGGGGCCATGCCGAGGGAGAGGGGGTCACCGACGGGGGGGCGATTCTTGTCCCTTACCTGAATTAGGTCGCTGGATGAACTCGTGTCGGTTCAGGGGGAGCCGAAGCGCTCTTCTAAGGCCTTCAGGAGGCGTTCATGGATTCCCCCGAAGGCGCCGTTCGAAAGAATGGCTACCACGTCAGACTCCATGCAGTTGGCGGCAACGGTCGCCACGATCTCATCAACGGTCGCCAAATGCAGGGCTTCAACACCCTCAGCGCGCAGGCCTGCTGCAAGCTGTGTGGAGTCCATCCGCATGGCGTCCTCGATTCGGGACTGATCACCGGGTGAGGCAATGATGACCCGGTCGGCCTGGTGGAAGACTTGGGTGTAGGCCTCCTGGAAAAACTTCTGCTTGCTGGTGTTTGTTCGGGGCTCAAAGATTGCCCAGAGGCGTCTGGGGCCGAACCGCATGCGAAGCGCCTCCAAGGTCACCTCCACAGCCGTCGGGTGATGGGCGAAGTCGTCGACCACCGTAACTCCGCCGGGCTCTCCACGGACCTCCTGACGCCTCCGGATGCCTTGGAAGCTCAGAAAGCCCTTTTGGAGATCTTCCACAGACAGCCCCTCGCGCGTAAGGGCCGCGACTGCGGCAACTTGGTTGTAGAGGTTGTGTTCACCAACGAGCCGAGAGGTGAAGGGACCCAGGACTTGGCCTTCTCGCAAGACATTGAAGGTCATCGTGCCTGCTTGGTGGTCGCAGTGGAGCACTTGTCCGTCCCATTCCTGGCCTCGTCCGTAGGTCCAAACCTCACAGGGGGCCTCTGCAATGACGGCTCGAACGGTTTTGTGGTCGCCTCGTGCAACCACGAGACCGTCTTCTGGGAGTCCAGCAACCAGCTTTCGGAAGCTTTCCTGGACGTGAGCCAAGTCGCGGTAGATGTCCGCGTGGTCAAACTCCACAGAGGTGATCACGGCCGTGTTTGCTCGGTAGTGAAGAAATTTAGGACCTTTGTCGAAAAAGGCCGTATCGTACTCGTCCCCTTCGATCACAAAGTGGCTTCCACCACCGCTCTTGGCGGTTCGGTCCCAGCCATGGACGACGCCGCCCACCAAGTAGCCGGGATCGAGACCGGCAGACTGAGCGAGCCATGCTGTGATGGAGGTGGTGGTGGTCTTTCCGTGGGTGCCTGCAAGGACGATCGAGCGGCTCTCGGCCAGAAAAAGCTCGCCCAAGATCTGTGGGAAGGAACAGTAGAGGAGATCGCGCTCGAGCACAGCCTCGGCCTCCTCGTAGGTCTTTCGAATCACGTTTCCGATGACCACCAGGTCGGGTTCCGAATCCAGGTTGCTTGCGTGGTAGCCCACTTGAATCTCAATGCCCAAACTGGCGAGGTAGTCGCTCATGGGGGGGTAGGCTCCCGTGTCGGAGCCTGAGACTTTGTAGCCGGCATCCGAGAGCATTCCGGCCAGCGCGCCCATTGCCGTGCCGCAGATACCGAGAATGTGGATGTGGTGAATGTCTTTCGGAAGGGGGCCGTCGAGAAGGGGCATAAGCGTCTGAGTTCGGGAAAAAAGGGGCAGTAGAGAGGAGGGTCGGGGGTTTCGTTACCCCTCCTTTAGCCAAACTGCAGCCCAACGTGGTGGCCAATTTTCCCAATCGCCATGAAAAGCGACCCAGTCATGGCTACATACTGAGGAGGTTCGGAGACGATCAATGCACACAATGAAACGCTTTTTCTGGCCGATTCTTGGGGTTCTCCTCAGCTTCCTGTTGGCGACTGCTCCAGTCTCGGCAAGCCCGGGTCCATTTGCCGCAGTTGCGACAGCCCCGCAGCTGGAGGCTGGAGGACAGGGCGAGGTCAAGGTCCACTTTCGAGTTCCAGCGGATTCCATGCTGTATGCCGATGCAATGGCTGTGCGGGTCCTTGCGAGTCCAGGACTCGAGGTCGGTGCAGTCGCCAAGCCCGATCCAGCGTGGAAAATTGATCCTGCTACCGGTGCGTTGAGGGGGGTCTACGAACAAGACGTTACCTGGGTGCTTCCAGTGACAGCCGCCCAAAGCGGCCTCCATCAGTTGCTCCTCGAGGCACAGTGGCAGGGGTGCAAGGGCACTCTGTGCACGATGCTGAAAACACAGCAGATTCAGGTCCCACTGGACGTCGCTGCCTCAGCCTCAGGAAACCGCAGGGCCCCGGTCTGGAGTCTGTTGTTCGCAGAAGCCCAAGCGGAAGAGCCGCCGGTCCAGGAAGCGGTTGGGTCGCGAACAGTCGCAGATACTGAGCCGCCTACTGGCACGCTATCGGCAATCGACAAGGCCCGCGACAAGGGGCTAGTTTGGCTGTTCTTGTTTGTGTTTGGGGCAGGGTTTTTGGTCAGTCTGACCCCATGTGTCCTGCCCATGGTGCCGATTACCATGGGGATTATCGGGGCTTCGGCCGGTGGATCGCGCTCCAAAGGCCTGGCACTCGGTGCGAGCTACGTGGTGGGCCAGGCGATGGTGTACACCATCCTCGGCGTCAGTGCTGCGATGGCGGGTTCTGTATTCGGAGCATGGATGCAGTCGATATGGGTGGTGGGAGGCGTCACCGTCTTTTTCGTGCTCATGGGCTTCTCCATGTTTGGATTTTTCAATGTCCAGGTCCCTGCAAGCATTCAGACACGTTTGTCCAACGTAGGAGGA
Source organism: Myxococcota bacterium (assembly GCA_036021505.1). Taxonomy (GTDB): domain Bacteria; phylum Myxococcota_A; class UBA796; order UBA796; family CAJQPC01; genus JAYXVV01. The sequence goes on from JAYXVV010000145.1 coordinate 33,019, forward strand.
GCCGGGTTTGCTGGAGCCTTTCTCGTGGGCATGGTGGGGGCTCTTGTGGCAGGACCGTGTTCAGGCCCTGTCATTGCTTCCCTCATGGTGCTCATCGGACAACAGGGTGAGATGGCTTTGGGAATCAGTCTGATGCTGTCGTTTTCGCTGGGAATGGGCGTGATTTTTCTTCTCGCCGGTGCTTTCTCCACCTCAGTCTTGCGTCCCGGAGCCTGGATGGAGACGGTAAAGAAGGGTTTTGGCGTAATTCTCTGGCTGGGCGCCGTCTATTTCGCAAGCGCCCACATGTCGCAGACCACCATGGCGATTGCAACCTGCTTTGTCTTGGTCTCGACATCGGTTTGGGGTTGGCCCTCCCGCAATGAAGACGACACCAGCAACGTCGTCAAACTTCGCAGACTCTACAGCGTGGTCGCCGGTATTGTCGGAGTGTACCTGTTGGTGGGTTTGCTCCTCACACGAGGGTTTATTCTGGGTCCTGTCCAGTTTTCAACGGCCGCAGGTGTCCAAGAAAAGGTTCATGTGGCCTGGCAGGAAGATGAGGAGGCGGTCTTGGCCGCTGCTGAAGCGAGCGGTAAACCGGTCATGATTGACTTCACTGCCGATTGGTGTGCTCCCTGCAAAAAACTGGATCGCAACACCTTTTCGGATCCATCCGTTGTGGCGTTGTCGATGGATTTTGAGCTGCTTCAGGTCGATGGGACCAAGGGTTCCGATCGACTCAATCGTCTCAAGGATCGCTTTGAAGTCATGGGCTTTCCGACGGTGGCCTTTGTCCGACCCGATGGCAGCAACATCTCGGAGTTCAAGTTGGAGAGCTATGAAGGCCCGGAGCCCTTCCTCAAGCGGATGCAGGGCGTGCTTGACTCCCTTGGAGGCAGTGAGCCCGAAGCGGCGGGTGCAGCCGACCCGGACGAGGCCATCGACCCCATCAAGGTGGCGGTGCGTATCGAAGGCGACCAACTCGAGGTGGATTTTGTCCAAGACGAGGGCTGGCACCTGACGCAGGCAATGACTTTTGTGGAACTCGCTGCCGATCAAACGGTCACATTAGGGGAACAGGTCTGGCCTGAGGCCCACCAGAGACCCGACCCCGCCTTCCCACCCGAGGACAACGTCACACGTGGGGAGTACGACGGAAACTTCACGGTCACAGCTCAGCTGGCCGGAAACCCGGGCGAGCACACGGTGAAAGGAACAGTGGGGTACCAAGCCTGTCGAGCAGAGCGCTGTCTGATGCCTGCGTATCTTGATTTTGAGATAGCCACGGTGATTCCGGGTGACTGAGACCAACCCAAAAGCACGCACGGGCCGCTTCATCCGGGCCATGATTCACGACCGGAGAGTCCGCGTGTTGGCGGCCGTGGCCGACGGCCCTGCGGATGTGCTCCGCAGCAATCATGGCTTGGGCGCCGTTGCGGCTCGTTTGGCTTCGGAGGGGCTGGTCTCGAATGTGCTGCTCTCGGCTTACATCAAGGGGGACGAGCGCATCCTGTTGGAGATCGCTGGGAGCCATCCCTCTTTCGCGTTCAGCGGAGAGGCGCGATCGGACGGGATGGTTCGCGGACGCTTCAGTCCCTCAGACGTCGAGTCCCCAGAACACCTCCATGGTCGTTTGATCGCCATCAAGTGGGGGGGGACAGGGAGCTTTATCGGGGGTTGGCTGAGGTCAACCATGCGGGGCTTCAGGAGGCACTCCAGGCCTACTTGGAGACCTCTCAACAGAGTCCAGGCTTGGTCCGACTTGGAGCCAGCACGCGAGCAGACGGCTCCGTGGATTTTGCTGCAGGGTTGCTTGTGGAAATGATTCCGGAGACCATGGAGGTTGAGGAGTTTGAGGGCTTGGTCGAGTCCCTGCGGTCAGCCGATCTCCGGGGTGTCATGACCCAGTTTGCTTTCGGCGAACTTCTTGGCCAGGAAATCGAGATTCTGGAGGTCCGGGATCTTGTCTTCAAGTGCCGCTGCTCAAGAGCGCGGGTTGAAGCCACGCTCCAGGCACTTGGAGACGAGGAGATTCGCAGCTTGATGGATGACCCGGGCTATGCAGAGGTGACCTGTCACTTCTGCAACGCTTCCTATCGTCTGGAGTTGAGCGATTTGGAAGGCTTGTTGGCTTAGCCGGGCTGGAGGTGTTCCGTGTCATTCAAGCGCACGGCTCGAAGTCCGCTCGTGGCACACCATCCAAACAGGGCCATGGCTGTGTTCCCGTGTTTGACGAGAGGAAGAAAGCGCAGAGGAAGCCCAACCGCGGTCAGAACAACGCTGGCCATGACCATTTGATGGGTCACCACAACAACGGGTGGACCGGGCTGGTGATCGTTCAGGCACGCCATGAGTCCCGAGAGGGCTCGGTCTCGACATTGGCCCAAGCTTTCTCCGCCGGGAATGACAGCGTCTGTTGGATCGGCTCTCCAGGTCTCGAAAAAAGGCAAAAGCGCGGGTTCCAGTTCATCCAGTCGCTTTCCCTCAAACACACCCTGGTCAAGCTCTTGCAAGGAAGCCAGGATTTTTGGCTCTCCCAGTTGCTGAGCCGTCTCCCTCGCTCGTGACAGTGGGGAGCTGTAGATCCCGGCGACTGTCTCGTGGGCCATTCGAGCAGCCCACAGCCTCGCCTCACCCCGTCCATGCTCGTCCAGCGGCACATCCATTTTGCCTACAAAACGCCGCTCGATGTTGGCTCGTGTCCGTCCATGTCGAACCAAAAGAAGGGGAATTTCACCGCGTTCAGCTACACTCTGCCAGGGAATTGGGGTGCACGATTTCATCAAAACAGGGGTATCTTGTCCTCGGCAGGTTGCGCCAGCCACGAGTGGCGCCCGAATGGAGACCGCAATGCAGGACGAAAAAAAAGGCTTTGACCCATTAGCAAGTCTTTTTGATGCCCCCAATCCTCAGTTCGACCAGGATGTGCCCTTTGATTCGATGGAGGATTCCTATGACTCCATGGAGGCCGAGGACGTCGACATCGTCGAGGAGTCGATTGGCAACGCAATGTACACGGAAGAAGCGGACCTTCCGGAGACCCAAGAGGTCAGCAAAGAGGAGCTCGCCAAAGCGCTCGCAAAGGCTGCTCTGAAGCAGCGCCCGCCTGCTGAGTCGCGCGCGGAAGAACTGGCGGCGCGTTCTCGGAAGCCGATGAGCGCCAAGGCCGCACTGGCCGCAGCTGCGAAAGACGAGAAGGCGCGTCGAAAAGCGCGGCTGTCTCGGCGAATGAACAAACTTCCCGCAAAGGTCACCCGTGTTCTCTCTCGTCTTCTGGCCACCACCGAGGGCTTGGAGGTCCACAACGCCTTGGTGATGGACGATCGCAAGGTACTCAAGGCCCTCTGGAAATCCCACCGGGCTCGCATGGCGATGGACGGAAAAGTGGATGGAGTGGTCGCCACAACCAACATCATTCGGGCACTGGATGCCGTCGCGCCTGGACAGCTTGTTGCGGCAATCGTTGCCACGCAGTCCAGTGAGTACCTCGTTTGGGTCGACTTGGGATCGGAGTCAACCGTAGCGGCGCTCCCAGACGCTCGAAGCTGGATCAGCGGCTGAGTCCCCAGGGTCCGTTCAGCCAACGGCTCAAAACGAGAAGCGTCCAAAGCCGGCGTCGGTGATCGCGGTGTCCATTCAAATGCTCACGAACCCACCGCTGAATCGGCTCGGGATCCAGGATGCTTTCGAGAGAGGCGTCGAGGTCCTCCAGCAGGTTGCGGCAGGGGCCCTTCAGCCAGCTGCCCAGAGGGGTACCAAAGCCTTTTTTTGGACGCTTCAAGATGTCGTCAGGAAGTTTGTCGGAGAGCATGCGGCGAACGAGAAGCTTGGTGTTGCGCCCACGCCAGAGGGACCGGGTGGGGAGGCGACTGGCGAGTTCCACGAGCAGGTGGTCCAAGAAGGGCGAGCGAACCTCGAGGCCGTGCGACATCGACGCGCGATCGACCTTCTGGAGTACCCCTTCAGCGAGGTAGAGGCGCTGGTCCAAGAACATGGCCTGTAGGGCGCGGTCGGAAATGCCTGCTGCAGGAGAAGACCAACGATCGACGGCCGACCAGGGGGTGGCGGGCTCCCTCATAAGCTCGTCAATCTCCTTGGGCAGAAACGCACCGAGCCAGACTTGATTCCGACGTGGTGTTGGCAGGCTGGAACCCTCCACGAAGCGCCTCGCGAGGTACGTCGAGGACAGGTTTTGAGTGGAAGAAGGCAGGCTTTGGGTCACTCGAGAGAGCAGAGGTTTCGCTGTTCCGGCAATCGGGGCCAGTTTGTGGGCAAAGTAGGTGGGGTAGCCTCCAAAGTGTTCATCGGCTCCATCACCGGAAAGTGCGATTTTGAATCCTCGGGATGCGATCTGCTCGGAGAGCATCCACATGGCGGGGTAGCTGCCATCGGTGAGAGGCTCGCTCATCTGCTGTCCCATGTGGTCGAGAACTCTGGGCAGGTCCGCGGAGCCGAAATGCAGCGTCTCATGGTCCAGTCCGAGGTGTTTGGCGACGCGCTCAGCGTGCGCGGACTCGTCAAAGCTGGACTCCCTGAAAGAGAGGGAGAAGCTTTTCAGAGGGCTCCTGCTTTTCTCTGCCGCCATCGCACACACTGCGGAGGAGTCGAGTCCCCCTGAGAGGAGGTACGCCACCGGGAGCTCAGCTTCCATCCGGTTCATCACCGAGACCTGAAAGGCTCCCCAAACTGCCTCAGCGAGCGATGTTTGAGAGCGGCTGTCGGTCTCTTGGCCAGGGAGAGGAGGGCTCCACCACCGTCGCTGTCGAATGCCCTTGGCCGTGGCCTCGAGCAGGCAGCCAGGCTCCAGTTTGTGGATGTCCTGGTAGATGGTTTGAGGTGCAGCGATGTACTCCGAGAGAAGCAGCTCGGCGAGCGCCGGGGTGTGGAGGCGGCGTTCGACCTTGGGGTGCGCCAGAATACCGGAAAGCTCGCTTGCAAAGAGCAGGGTGCCATCGGCAAGCAGGGTCCAGTACAGCGGCTTCTGGCCGAGGCGATCGCGCACAAGGGTGAGGCTTCTCAACTCCTTGTCGTAGATGGCCAAGGCGAACATGCCATGAAGACGCTCGAGTGCTCGAGCGGGTTGTTCGACGAAAAGACGAGCCACCACCTCGGTGTCGGTGGCGGTCTGGAACTGAGCCCCTCGTGCCTCGAGCTCCTTTCGAAGCGGACGGTGGTTGTAGATCTCACCGTTGAGGGCCACTGTGTAGCGACCGGAGGTATCTGCTACGGGGTTTTGTCCGCCCTCAACATCAACAATGGCCAGTCGATTCGCACCGAGGTGGCCATCCCTGAGGGTGATGGTTCGACTTTCATCCGGCCCGCGAGAGCGGAGGGTGTCCAACATCTTGCCGAGGGGACGCTTGGCAGGTCGGCGCTCAAAGTGAAAGGCTCCCGCAATCCCGCACACCCTTACTCTCCCATGTTTCGAGTGCTTCGGATTCGAAACGGTTCTTTTTCTCGAATGTCATAGTGCATGCGAATCATGACCTCTGTCATGACACCCAAGGTGACCTGTACCACTCCAAAGAGAATCAGCATCGGAGACATGATCGTCAGGCACGACGCCAGGATGGGCATGTCCCACCACGCCCAAGCGCAGGCCGCCAAAGCCCCGCTGACGAGGCCGGCCATCACCAGAACCAAGCCCACGAGACCAAAGAAGTAGATCGGGGTGACGTAGTAGTCCCGAAGGAATTTGAGGGTGGTGAGGTCGAGGAGGACTTTGGGAATCCTTCCCAAGCCATACTTGGATTCCCCCTGGGTCCTTGGGTGATGCTTGACAGGAATCTCTTTGAGGCGTGCTCCCGCCCAGGTGACGTAGATGGGAAGAAACCGGTGCATCTCGCCGTAGAGCGGAACCTCTCGGACGTATTCCGCTTTGTAGGCTCGAAGGGTGCAGCCGTAGTCATGCACACGAACATTGGAGAGGCGAGAGATCAGGGCGTTGGCCAGCTTCGAGGGCAGTTTGCGTGTCAGCCAGGTATCCTTGCGGTCCTTTCTCCACCCGCAAACCACGTCGCATTGGTCGTCGAGGTGACTCAGGAGCTCTGGAATGTCGGAGGGGTCGTTCTGGAGATCGCCATCGAGCGTCACAATGTGTTCGTAGCGTGCCCTTCGAAAGCCAGCGGTCAGGGCTGCTGTCTGGCCGTAGTTGCGAATAAAATGAATCACAGAAACCCGAGCGTCCTCCTCTGCCAGTGCATCAAGGGTTTGGGTGGAGCCATCGGTGGAGCCGTCATTGATGAGCAGCATCTCATAGTCAAAGTCGGCGAGGGCCTCGGTGATTGCTTTGTAGAGTGGTCGAAGATTGTCGACCTCGTTGTAAATCGGAACAATGACAGAAACAGGCGGTCTCATTGCGCCTCCCCGTCGGCTTTGGGGCGTGCGTGGATGGAGTCGGGTGGTGGCTCTACTCCGCCAACAGGTGGATGTTCCGTAGCTGGGGTGTTGCCGAGGCTGGGGGCATCCAAGTCGCGATTCGTGTTTGGAGCCTGCGGTCCCGTCTCCTCCTCAACAGGCGGAGGTTCAACTGTTGCGGGATGATCCTCCATCTGGATCATTGGGCCGTCGATGGTTCCTGTACCGGGCATGAGTTGTCCAGGAGTAAGGCTTCCCAAAGAGGCAATATCGCCAATCTGAATTCGAACGGATGCGATGTCTTGACTGCCTGCCTCCAGGTCGGAGCGGCCCCCCAGATCGTGGACGGTGGGGAGGCCATCTTGATCGCGATCCAAAATGGCCACGACGCTGATGGTTCCCAGATTTACAGGTGCAGCCACACGAAAGGCGCCCGGACCCGACAGCTTCTCGCTGTGCAACAACTCGACAGGCTCTCCGTCAGTTTCCCTCAAGAACTGCAGCAGAACGCCTCCGTCGGCCTCTCCATCGTAGACGGCCTCCCCAGAGATCTGGATCACTGAGCCCTCTTCCACCTCGAACGCGACGTCCATGGATGGAGGAGCGTCCGACGTGGGTCCAGGAACGGCAACATTCACGGCGTCTTCCATGGAACCCTCAGGGAGTGGCTCCGCTTCTGGAATCAGCGTTTCGGCACAGGCCGGTAGCAGAAGAATCAAGGGGATCCAAGGGGTCATGGAGGGCCACATCCGTTGCATTACTAGTGGATTGGCTACCACCTGAGTAAGGCCGCTGTCAACGGAATGAGGCGGGTGGAAAGTGATTTGGGGCTTGACGACCAGCGTCTGTACGCTAAGAAATCTATGCCTCACTGGAGTCGATTGTCTGCCATGTCTGTTGATCTGCGTGCCTTTGTATTTCTTGACTCCATGCAGCCCCAGCTGGCTGCCTTTACCGGCACCACCTCCATGGGCTTTCTTCCGATGGCTGGCCAAGCCTCCCTCTGGGTGGAGACCGCTCCAGGAATGGTCATCAACCGGGTGACGGATGCGGCGCTCAAGGCGACGGACGTGGCCCCTGCTGTGCAGGTGGTGGAGCGTGCTTTCGGGCTTCTTGAAGTCCACCACGACGACAAAGGCGAGGTGCTCTCCGCAGGCAGCGCGATCTGCGACTACCTCGGGGTCAAAGAAGACGACCGCAGGAAGCCCAAAGTGGTGTCGAACACCGTGATTCGGGCTGTGGAGTCCTACCAGGCACAGATCATCAATCGCAACCGGCAAGGAATGATGCTGATTCCTGGCCAGAGTCTTTTCATTCTGGAGACCGAGCCCGCTGCCTACGCCGTGCTCGCCGCCAACGAGGCCGAGAAGGCCGCGAATGTGAACCTCGTCAATCTTCGTCCCTATGGTGCCTTTGGTCGTCTGTGGATGGCGGGAACAGAGTCTGAAATCGACTCTGCCGCCGCAGCTGCTGTAGCCGCCGTGGAATCTCTCTCTGGAAAATAATTTCCCTTACGTCAAGGAGTCTCCCAATGGCTGATGCCCTTGGAATGATCGAAACCCGTGGATTTGTCGGAATGGTGGAAGCCTCCGACGCAATGGTCAAGGCCGCTCGTGTCGAGTTGGTGGGCTACGAAAAGATCGGAGGTGGCTATGTCACCGCGATCGTTCGTGGTGATGTGGCAGCGGTGAAGGCCGCTACCGAAGCCGGAGCACGTCAAGCCCAGCGCGTCGGTGAGCTTGTGAGCGTGCATGTCATCCCACGCCCACACGCCAACGTAGACGTCACGCTGCCCCTCGGACGCGCACCAAAGGGCAAGAAGTAGATCTTCTTTGTGTCTCTTTGGGTCTCGTTCAAGCAGACTCCCTCGATGTAGGGAGGCGGAGAATCCATGAAACTCGGCCGAATTGTGGGGACAGTCGTCGCCACCCGAAAGGATCCGAAAGTCGAAGGATTGCGCCTGTATTTGGTGCAAGACGTCGACTTGTCTCTGCGAGAGAAGGACTCCTTCGTTGTGGCCGCGGATGCCATGGGAGCCGGTGTGGGGGAGGTGGTTCTCTACGCCTCAGGCTCTTCCGCCCGCCAGACGGAGCAGACGCAAAACCGTCCTGTGGATGCGGTGGTGATGGCCATCGTCGACCATCTGGATCGGGGCGGAGAGACGCTCTACAACAAGAATCCTCCGTTTCCGCCTGAGAAAGGGTGAACATGGAACGCGAACAGATCTCTCAAATCGTCGAGCGGGTCCTGACTCGGATTCACAAGGGTGAGATGCCTGCGAGCACCAAGCTGCCCGCAAACCCCCATGGTGTGTACGAGACCGTCTCGGAGGCCGTCAGTGCCGCCAACATGGCCCACCAGGTGCTGGTGAACATGCCGCTCGAGAAGCGGAGAGAGATCATCGCCAACATTCGGCGCAGGGCTGCAGAGGATGTCAACACCCTCGCGACGCTGGCGAATGAAGAAACGGGTCTGGGACGTGTTGAGGACAAGATCAAGAAGAACCTCTTGGTCATCCACAAGACACCCGGGGTCGAGATCCTCCAGCCCACGGCTTGGACGGGTGACTCAGGGCTCACCCTTATGGAGCGTGCCCCCTTTGGAGTCATTGGCTCCATCACACCGTGTACAAACCCGACGGAGACCATTCTCTGCAATGGGATCGGAATGGTGGCGGGTGGAAACGCGGTGGTCTTCAACACGCATCCATCGGCGAAGAACACCTCGGCGTATGTGATCGATTTGATCAACCGGGCCAGCATTGAGGTGGGTGGTCCGGACAACCTGATGTGCTGTGTTCGGAATCCTACAATCGCCTCCGCTCAAGAACTGATGCACTTCCCCGGCGTTCGAATGATCGTGGTCACGGGGGGAGGGGCCGTGGTCAAGGCGGCGATGAACTCGGGCAAGATCTGCATCGGCGCAGGTCCAGGAAACCCACCCGTCGTGGTGGATGAGACTGCAGACATCGCGGCTGCTGCTCGAGGCATCACGCTGGGAGCCAGCTTCGACAACAACATCATTTGTACAGACGAGAAAGAGGTTTTCGTTGTCAACAAGGTCGCGGACAAGCTCATCGAGGGCATGCGAGCAAACGGGTGTGTCCAGCTCCGAAACCACCAGATCACGCGACTCGAAAAGCTGATTCTCACCGCTGACCGCGAGCATGTGAACCGCGACTGGGTGGGGAAGAGTCCCTCCAAGATGCTTCGGGAGATCGACGTTCCCTTCACCGGGGATCCTCGACTCATCATCTGCGATGTGGACGCTCAGCATCCCTTTGTTCAGACGGAACTCCTGATGCCGGTGATGGGCATCGTTCGCGTCGCGGATGTCAACCAAGGCATCGATTACGCGGTGCAGGCGGAGCATGGCTACGGGCACACAGCGTCCATGTGGTCCAAGAACCTCGACGCACTTCATCGGATGGCGTGCGTCTCCAACGTCTCCATTTTTGTGAAGAACGCCTCCAATTTTGCGGGACTGGGCTACGGCGGAGAAGGGTTCACCTCCTTCACCATCGCCTCACCGACTGGACACGGTCTCACCACCGCCATCGATTTCACTCGGGTTCGCCGCTGCACCTTGGCGGGCTACTTCCGGATCGTTTGATGGACGGAGCGGCGGCTCCCCTGCACGATGCTTTGGCGCTGGTGGAGCTGGACTCCATCGCTCGCGGCTACAAGGTCGTTGATGCTCTTGTGAAGAAGGCCCCCGTGCATCTTCTGGAGGTGAATCTCGTCGAGCCGGGCAAGTGCTTGATTCTTTTTGCAGGCGATGTCGAGTCGGTGAACGAGGCATTTTCCTGTGCCTTGGAGGTGGCCGAAGAGCACTGCTTGGATGCCATGAACCTGTCCAAGGTTCATGAGGCGCTCATTCCTGCTCTGGCCGGTGCGGTCGACTGCAGCGACCCGAATACGCTTGGAGTCGTTGAGGGCGCCGTGGTGGGAGCGACCTTGCTCGCCTGCGATCAAGCCCTCAAGAATTCCTCTGTCACGCTGGCAGGCCTCCGGGTGACCCCGGGTTTGGGCGGCAAGGCCTATTTTGTTCTCCATGGAGACCATGCGGATGTGGAGTCGGGGCTCGCAACGGCCGAAGAGGTGCTTGCCGCCGGAGAACACCTTATTCGTGTGGAGTGCATTCCGGCTCCCCATCCGGATTTCGTCGCAAGCATCTTGCGCCCTGCACCGTTCAGCTTGGAGCAGCGCTAAATGGAATTGGCCAAGGTCATCGGCACAGTGGTTGCTACCGAGAAGCATGCGAGTCTTCGAGGAGTGAGGCTGCTGCTCATTCAGCCCCATGACCACAACGGACAGCCAGCAGGGCCTCCGATTGTGGCAGCCGATGCTTTGCAGGCCGGTGTGGGGGACACAGTGAAGTGGATCACCGGCCGAGAGGCCGCTCTCTCACTTCCGGACACCTTTGCCCCCGTCGACTGCGCAACGGTCGGGATTGTGGACGAGTACTGGGCGGATGAGAAGGCAGGAGGCGTTGCCCCATGATTCTGTGCCGGGTCCTGGGAAATGCCGTGTCGACGGTGAAGCATCCGGCTTTCGTGGGGCAGACCGTGTTGATCTGCCAGCCGGTTCAGGCCGATGGCAAGACCAAGCGTGGTTCGTCTTTCTTGGCTCAGGATGCAATGGGAGCAGGGGTGGGGGATCTCGTGCTCTGCGCTCGAGAAGGAAACACGGCCCGTCAGATGCTCGGCAGCGATGAGGACCCGTTTCACGCGGTGGTGGCGGCCATCGTGGATGAGGTGGTCAAAGGCGACGTGGCGACATCGGGTCCTGGACCCCAGTAAGTCGCTTCAGAAGATCATTGATTCGGAGTCCGGACCCGTAAACAAAGGCTGCAACGCTGCTGTGCAGGGTCCAGTTTGCAAATGCGCTCCAGCCGGTGTGTTCGGGGGTGAGGTGATGCGCGAGGCTCACCCGCGTCATGGAGATCTGGACCGCTTCGCCCCCCAAGAGCTGCAGCAGCACCACCGCCAAACCGACAACGAAAAACGCGAGCGCGAGTGTCTCCAGCAGAGTGCGAAGGGGCACCCAGATGAGGGCCAAGCCCCACGGCATTTCAGGATGAATCAACTGGGCGCCTCTGCGCCAGAAGAGGCCTGCACATCCAAGGGCGAGACAGCCCAGGGCCACTCCCACGATCGTGGCCTCGATGGGATGGTGCTTCACAGCGGCTTGGACGATCGCCAGGCCACCCAACACCTTGACGGCGAGGGCCGCACCGCACAGGCGCCAGCACCAGCCGAGAATTTGAGGAATCCGTGCAGCCATGAGCAGTATTGTGCCACCACGAGCCTCCTGAGCAGAGGGCGTCTTCTCGGCTCAGGGGACGAGCCCGTTGTTGGCAATGATTCTTGAATACAGGTGGGCACTGTCTTTGGGGGTGCGCTCGAGGGTTTCATAGTCGACATAGACGAGCCCGAATCGTTGACTGTAGCCGAACGCCCACTCGAAGTTGTCCAGCAGTGACCAGGCGAAGTAGGCGACAAGAGGGCTTCCTTGCTCGATGGCGCGTTGGCAGGCTGCGATGTGGCTTCGAAAATAGCTCTGACGTTTCACATCGCGAATCCGGCCGTCCTCGTCGGGCGTGGTGGGGTAGGAGGCACCGTTTTCAGTAATGACAAGGGCTTGGGGGGCATAGTCGTTGTGGAGCCGAAGCAGAAGCGCCTCCAAGAGCTCCGGCTGGATGGGCCAGCCCATCGCTGTACGCTCGGAGTCCGGCGATTCGTGGTGAATCCTTGGCGCGTTTTCTTCCTCGGGAATGGAGCTGCTTCGAATGATTGCACCGGAGTAGTAGTTGATGCCGAGAAAGTCGGTCTCCACACCGGCCTCTTGAAGATCTCCGGGCTTCACGAAATCAAGGGCGTTGTCCGGAAGACGTCCCTGGGCAACGTAGTCGTCCACAATGTCAGCAGGATAGCCCCGACCGAAGAGGGGGTCCAAATACCAGCGGTTGAAGAACCCATCGAAGTGGCGAGTCGCGTCGGCATCGGCGTCGCTCGCTGAAGCCGGGATGGCTGGACACAGGTTCACAGTCATGCCCACCTTGCAGCCGGGGGAGTTTCGCCGAATGATGGGAACCGCCCGCCCATGAGAGACGAGAAGGTGGTGGGAGCAGACAAAAGAGTTCAGCCACTGTTTCTTCTCACCGGGTGCGTGCTCGCCGGTGACGTGCCCGAGATGGGCGATCACCCAGGGCTCATTGTGGGTAATCCAGTGTTTGACCCTTCCGCCCAAGGCCTTGCTGACGCAGTCGGCGTAGGCCACAAACGCATCCATGGTGTCTCGGTTCAGCCACCCTCCGTTTTCTTGCAGGGCCTGGGGAAGATCCCAGTGGTACAGGGTGACCCAAGGTTCGATGCCTCGTTTCAACAGGCCGTCGACCAAACGGCTGTAGAAGGCCAAGCCCTCCTCGTTGGGGACGGTTCCTGTTCCATCGGGAAAAATCCGAGGCCAGGCGATGGAGAAGCGATAGGCTTTGAGGCCCAACGAGGCCATCAGGTCGAGGTCTTCCTCCCATCGGTCGTAATGCCCACAAGCGACATCCCCGTGATCGCCGTTGAGAACGCGCCCCTCCTCTCGGCAGAAAACATCCCAGATCGACTCACCTCGCCCACCGGCCTGAGTGGCTCCTTCGATTTGAAAGCTCGATGTTGCCGCACCCCAGAGAAAGTGGGGGGGGACGCGTTTTTCTGTGCTCATGGGTGTTTGCTCCTATTGGGGATCGAGTTTGGGGCGACTGGCGGCGAGAAGCAGCCGCTTGGTGTAGGGGTGTTTGGGAGACTGAGTGACCGCTTCAGTTGGGCCGGCCTCCACGATTTCTCCGTCCTGCATGACCAAGACGCGGTCGGAGAAATATCGGGCTGCAGCCAGGTCGTGAGACACGAACAGTATGCTCATTCCGCGCTCTTCCCGAATGCGGTTCAGTGTTCGCAAGAGCCCCATGCGGATCGGGAGATCGAGCATCGAGGTGGGTTCATCGGTGATGAGAAGGTCGGGAGTCATCGCAAGGCTTCGTGCGATGGAGACTCGCTGCTGTTGGCCCCCTGAGAGTTCGTGGGGGAAGCGTCCGAGGATTTCTTCTGCAGGGTGCAATTCGACCTGTTCGAGAAGTTCGATGCTCTTCTCGCGTATTTGTTCTCCACCTTTCGCAATGCCGTGTCGCTTGAGGGGTCGAGCCAAGTGTTCCCCGATGGTGTAGACAGGATTGAGTGAGGCGAATGGATCTTGAAACACCATCTGCACACGTCGGCGGTAGCCTTTGGGGCAGCGCCGGTGTTGGGCTTTCTGGAGATGCTCGCCTGAGAGAAGAATCTCTCCTTCATTTCCGGTCAAGAGCCGGGCGATGATGCGAGAAGTGGTGCTTTTGCCGCTGCCCGACTCCCCGATAAGCGCCAGGGTCTCTCCTTTGCGGATCTGGAGGCTCACGTTCTTCACGGCGTGGACGGGGGGGCCAGAGGGCTGCGGGAATTTTTTGTGGAGTCCCCGAACATCGAGCAGAACTTCGGCATCCGGCGCCGTGGGCTTCCGGGGCAGAAGCCCCTCTCGTGTGGGGCCGTGGACGTTGGGAAGCTCGGCAAGCAGGCGCTGGCTTTCCGGATGGCTTCCGCCTCGCCGAAATTCATCCACACTGGCCAGGTCGACCAGCTCACCGTCGGCCATGATGGCGACACGATCGGCGATCTCGGCCAGCAAGGGGAGGTCATGCGTGATGGCGAGAATGGCGAAGCCGAGTTGTTCGCGAAGCGCCAACATCTCGTCGAAGATCTCTCGTTCGACGATGACATCGAGGGCCGTCGTGCACTCATCAAGAAACACGAGATCGGGTTTCAGTGCGAGTGCGAGTGCAATGCAGACCCGCTGACGCATCCCTCCTGAGAGCATGTGGGGGTGGCTCTCAAGAACCCGCTCGGGCAGACGAACTTGAGCCACGAGCTCTTTGGCGGCCTCGATGGACTCGCGGTGAGAGAGAGGGGTGTGCTGCTGGAGGGTGTCGACAAAGTGGTCCCCGATGGTGAGCAGGGGATTCAGCGCATTGAGTGCACTTTGCATCACAATGGAGAGGTCGACCCAGCGGAGTTTCTGGATGGCAAGTCCTTTCTCATCGAGGAGGTCCATGCCCTTGTAGAGAGCTCGACCGCCCGTGATCACGCCGGGTGGGGGAAGGATCCTCAGCACCGCCTTGATCAGGGTGGATTTTCCGCTCCCGGATTGACCCACAATCCCCAGAACTTCATTGCGGCGAATGTCGAGGGAGACCCCCTTCACCACCCGTCGAAAGGAGTCCCCATCAATGTAGGACACGTCCATGTTTTCGATGCGCAGCAAGGGATCAGTCATGTCTGACCACCACGGTTTCTGGGCGGTGCCCTGCTGGGACGCCAAGTTTCTGCTGCCACTCCCTCTCTGAGCGCAGACGAGGGTTGGTGACCTCATCGATTCCGAAGTTGAGCAGGGTCAGACCGAATCCGACCAGAGCAATGGCCAGACCCGCGGGCACAAAGGTCCACCAGGCCCCCATGAGGAGCGCACTGTCATTTCTCGCCCAGTAGAGGTTGGTTCCCCAGGTCACCGAGGAGGGATCTCCCAGTCCGATGAACTCCAGGCCCACTTGAGCACCGATGGCGTAGATGGTGGCACCGATAAAGGAGGTCATCAAAAGAGACAACATGTTGGGGAGAATCTCTCGAAAGAGAACGGACAGAGCGGGCTCGCCACCAATGACGGCGGCCTGTACAAAATCGGCCTTTCGAAGGCTGAGTACCTTGGAGCGCAGCACGCGTGCATTCCAGGCCCAGCCGGTCGCCACTAAAACTCCAACCATTGTGCTGGGGCCGGGAGGAAGCCAGGCCGCCAGAATGACCATCAAAGGCAGCCCAGGCATGACAAGGAAGATGTTGGTGATCACGCCGAGGACATCGTCGATCCAGCCGCCAAAGAAGCCCGCAATGCCGCCAATGAGTGCGCCGAGCAAGACCACTCCGAGACCCGCTATGACAGCGACGAGAAGTGTCTGTCTGGACCCATGAACCGTCTGCGCCAACACGTCTTGTCCCTGACCCGTGGTGCCCATCCAGTAGTCGGCGGATGGAGGACTCAGTGGAAGCGCGTCGAAGGATTGGGGATCCCCCACCAGCCAGGGACCCACGAGGGCTACCAAGGCGAAAAAGCCCACCAAAATGGCGCCTGCCCGGGCCTTCTTGTTCTGCCAAATTCCTTGAAGCAGACGTCGCAAAGGGGAGCGAGAGCCAGCCATCAGCGGGTCCTCGGGTCGAAGACAGCGGTCAGAATGTCCACGAAGAAGTTTGCCGCCAACACGGACAGGGTGATGGCCAGGAACAAGCCCTGAAGCAGAGGATAGTCCTGGGTCTGGACGGCTTGAATCAGGAGATAGCCCTCACCCGGGTAAGAGAAGATGATCTCGGTCAAGAGTGCCCCGCTGACCACAAACCCGAGCGCCATTCCAAAGGAAGTCAGACTGGGTAGGATGGCATTGCGTACGGCGTACTGAAGAAAAACACGCCGCTCTGAAATCCCTCGGGCGCGCGCGTAGCGGATGGACTTTTCCCCAAGCACTTGAATCATGGTGCTGCGCATCATGAGCATCCAGCCTGCCAGGGAAGCAATCACCATGGTGAGTGCTGGAAGGAACAGGTGGGTGATCACCGACTCGAAGAACGACCAGGTCCACCCGGGCTCGACGTTGGCTCCATAGGCATGACGAATGGGGAACCACTCGAGTTGGAAGGCGAACACATAGCTCGCGAGCATGGCCATCCAGAAATAGGGAAACGCCCCCAGGAGAGCGAAGCTTGCAGGGGCCCAGTTGTCGAGCTTGCCTCCCCTGTTCCAGGCCGCCAAGGCGCCGAGCAGGGAACCCAGCAAGAAAGCAATCACGACGGCAGTTCCGGCAAGAAGCAGGGTCCATGCCATCCCCGACCGAATCACATTGAAAACGGGCTCTGGGAAATAGGCGATGGAGGTTCCCAACTCGCCCTGGAACAGGCTTTTTAGGTACACAACGTACTGGGTGAAGATGCTGCCGTCGCCGTAGCCCAAAAGGTCCTGCAGGCGCTCCAGTGCCTCCGGTTCCATGCGTCCCTCAAAGCGACCGAAGAGGGTGGACGCCGGGTCTCCTGGCATCATTCGAGGCAGAAAGAAATTGAGGGTGATGGCTCCCCATGCGGCGATGGCGTAAAAACCCAGCCGGCGAAAGGCGTAACGCAGTACTCCGATCATCGAGGCTCCAATTCCGTAAGGACGAGAAGACTCTCGGGAGGTCGGTTTGGAGACAGGACAGCGTACGGGTTGTCCTCCGAAGGAAAGCCGGTGAAGCGCTCGCTGTTGAAGGCCCCCCACGCGGGTCCTGGAAAGAGGGGAATGGCGGGAGCATGCTGGACAAACAGGCCCTGAAGCTCATCCATGATGGCGGCTTGGTCTTCGGGATCGCTTGTGGCCTCAAACTGGGTCAAGAGCGCGTCGGCATCCGAGGACCCAAACCGGTGCCAGTTTGAACCGGACATTTCTCCAATGGGCTGAACCGACTCTGTGGACATCAGTCCCTTGAAGAACTCGTAAGGCGTCACACCGCTCTGCGACCACCCCATGGCGAGATCGAATTCGCCATGCTGCACAGCGTGAAGCCAGGCACCAAAATCACGGGTCACCAGGCGCACATCCAGTCCGATGTCTCGGAAGCCTTGAACCATGACCTGAGAAGAGCGAACCCAGTCCGACCAGCCGGCAGGAACGGTGATCTCCAATTCGAAGGCCTTGCCGGAGGGAAGCACCCATCCGTCTGCCTCGGTCTGGACCAAACCCGCCTGCTCGAGCAGCTCCACGGCGTGTTCTGGACGGTAGGTCATCCAGTCGCTGGAGTCCTCCAATTCGGTATGAATCCACTTCTTGTGGCCAAAAGACAGCCCCGTTGGAGAGGCCGCTTGGGTGTAGTCGTACATGCCGACGCGAGTCACTCGGGCTCGCTCGATTGCATGGCTGAGTGCCTTTCGGACGAGTGTCTGTTCCAAGCCCTCACGTTCTGTGTTCGCGTACAGAAAAATGGTGCTGCTGATGAGGGGAAACCAGTAGTGGTGGTGCTCGGGGTTTCGGTCGACGTAGATGCGGTCGATTGCAGGAACGAAGTTGCCTGCCCAGTCCACTTCTCCACGGATGAGGGCAATGTTCGCCTGGTCGTTGTCGGGAAAAGCGGGAAACCGCAAGGCCTCTACGGCAGGCTTTCCGGCCTGCCAGTAGTAGGGGTTTCGACCCAGGTCCCAGACCTGCTGGTTGAATTTCAGAATCTCGGTGAAAGGGCCCGTCCCCACAGGATTGGGGTTGGAGAAGGTCTCGGGGCTTTCCACCTGTTCGAAGACGTGTTTGGGCACAATCAGTTGGTGGGCCACTTGGGCCAATCCGGGAACGTAGGGGCGCTGAAATTTCACCTCGATCCAGCCGTCGTCGCGCTGCTCAATCGACTCGATGAACGACCAGATGTTTCCGCCATCGAGCATGTTGACGTCTCGAATGAGCGAGAACGTGAACAGGACATCCTCCACTCCGAAAGGGGTGCCATCGGACCATCGGACGCCCTCTCGAATCTTGAAGGCCAGCCGAACGCCCTCCTCCACCCACTCAAATCGCTCTGCCAACCTCGGTACCCACTCTTGCGTCACGGTGTTGAAAATCAGCAAGGGCTCGTAGATGCAGGCGCTGGCGGCCCAGCGTGCTGTCCCAGAGGGCAGCAGGGGGTTGAAATTGCGTGTCCACGACGCGGCTTGTTCCTGAGAAACCACCAAGGTACCTGGAGGGGCGAGCTCAGATGACTCCACACACCCGGTTCCCAGCAGGGCAGCCAGGACTGGACCCATGAGGGTCGGAAAGGGGCATCGTCTCACTCTTCGGGCTCGTAGAAGCGCAGATAGTCCACGCCCATGAGTGCGGGGAATGGCGTGCTGCTGTCGGGAGCCTCCACAAAATGCCCGCCTACAGCGACGTTGAGGATTGCAAAGAAGGGCCCGTCAAAAACCCAGTCGGTTCCCGGCGGAAGATCCTTGGGGGTCTTCTCTCCATAGAGAACGTCATCGAGGTACCATCGGATGCGCTCCTCACTCCGTTCAATGGCATAGACATGGAAATCTTCGCTGAGTGGACTCGAGGCGGTGTAGTGGCTGCCTACGCCCTCTCCGCCCGAATAGCCGGGTCCATGGAGTGTTCCGAGCAGGTTCTGCGGCTGTGAGCCGCGAAGCTCCAAAATGTCGATCTCCCCACACGTCGGCCAACCGACGGTGGAGAAGGAGCTGCCGAGCATCCAGAAGGCCGGCCAGATGCCCTTGCCCGCTGGGAGGCGTATTCGGGCCTCGAGACGTCCATAGCCGAAGTCTTTGAGCCCTTCGGTTTTGATGCGCGCGGAGGTGTACTCGTTGTTTTGATAGCGTTCTTCGGTTGCTCGAATCCAGAGCATGCCCTCGCCATCCAGTTGGGCATTGTCCAAGCGATCCGTGTTGTATTCGAGTTGATTGTTGCCCCAGCCGTGGCCTCCGACGTCATGGACCCAAATGTCGGGGTTGGGAGGCTCACCTGCGTCGCCGTCGAACTCATCGGACCAAACAAGCGTCCAACCCTCAAGTGCGGGAGTTGAATTGGTGTCCTTCGGGCCCGATGTTGCACAAGCTGGAACGAGAGCAGCGCTGAGGACGGAGAGGGCTCGGATCATTCTGCTGCTGCTTTGCTGAAGTAGACCTCATCGATGCGAAGTTCTTCTCCTGAGCTGCCGCCAGCGGCGACAAGGACGAAGGGTGCAGTGACTGCTGAGAGGTTGAGTCCGGTGCTCTCAAAATCGGCGAGAGGAATCTGAAGGCTGTGCCATTCTCCGTCGGTGGAAAAGCCGTAGTTGCTGAGGGTCAATTTGCCCTCGGTTCCGCCTGAACTCTGCATGGCGACGTCGGTAACCAAGAAACCGCTGTCAGCAGATTTCAGGCTCAGGTGAAGTGTGTCCCACGCACTCAGGTCGGTTGCGGTATCCCAATGGACACCACCACCCCACCAGTCCCCACCGGCGTGCACGATGACATCGCTGAGGTATCCCTCGAGCCTGTCCTCGGTGTCTGGATAGGTCTCGTAGGTCACCTGGTTGGTGAACTCGTCGCTGTAGATGTAGTAGTGGGTGGTGGTGTCATCCACCTCAATTTGTTCGCTGGCAGCACCCTCGTAGAAGATGCCGATACTCAGCCGCTCCGTGCCCTCACTGTACGGTTCGCTTCCCGGGTAAAACTCCACGTCGGGTCCCGTGCCTGTGTCGCTGGAGGCTGTCCCTGTGTCCTCGTAGTTGGGACCCTCTTCAGGATCGGCAGAACATGCACCAAGGGCGAGAGTAAGCACAAAGAGGGGGGAGAAGGTCTTCATTGTCTGGACTCCTAGTTGTCAGGGCTCGCTTCGCATCAGGTGGGACACACCATCGGTATCTTGAACCACAAACCAGCCACCTTCAACGGTTCCGCCCAAGTCAAGAATGCCGTAGTAGGCGAGGGGCCCGAGGAAGTAGCGGTTCTCACACGTCTCAGTCACACAGGAAGAACTCTCAGGAAAGTGGTCCAAGACGGCCTGATAGGCCTCAATGGCGCGGTCGCGAGCATCCGGTAGGTCGGCGAGGCTCACCAACTCTCTCTCGAAGATTCTTCGAAGAACCTCGGCGGTGTAGAACTGGTTTTCACCGATGGGTTCAATGGCCAACTGCGTCGCCCAGCCGTAGAAGGCCGCGACACACGATTCCAAGGAGGTGCCGAGGCAGAGATCGAGGATGTCCCACTTGGTGTTGCCAGAGATTCCATACCGAAAGGGGTTGTCGAGGCTGTCCAGTACGGAAGCGTCAGGGTGGATGCCCATCGCACTGGACGTGTCGGGGTAGGGGACCGTTCCCAAATCAACCCCGGTGAGGTAGGTCGACTCGGTTTGACAGCCGAGCGTACCCAGGATGAGGAGGGAAGGGAGTGTGGTGTTCATAGGCCCACCTGCAAGTGAGTTCCGATCTCAAGTTGGTACGGAGCGTTGTCGCCATCGTAGAGCTCAAAGTAGTCTGAGTTCTCATCGAGGGTTCGGAAGGATGCCGTGAGTCCCCAGCGGGACACGCGCTCATTGGGTTTGGGGCGCTTGAGCATCCGGTAGACACTTCCCTTGAGCTGCAGCGGGTAGGTCAGATCGAAATCCCGATGGTAGTCGTAGGGTCCGAAGTCGGCGAGGTGCACCGCAGCGCTCGCCATCCAGTTTTTGAGCTGCGCTGTGCCCTCGATGCTGCTTCGAATCAGAAGGCGTGCATCGGGAACATGGGCCTGGGTCTGACCCACCGTGGCAAAGAGCATTCCTCGACTCTCCGAACTCCAAACACGAATCAGTCGAGCCCTCACATCCCAATGGTCTGCGGCTTCCGGTGCCTCGCCAAAGGAAAACAGAGCCCCATTTTCAAGCATGGCGACCATCGAGTCCCTCTGAGTGGGTTGATGGCGGTAGACCAAGTCCAAGAAAAAACTGTAGGGCGCATCTTCCCGGTAGGGGTTGTCCCACTGCCACATCCAAGTCCCCGGGGTGGGGTCGACAGCGATCAACAACTCCGCACCCCAGGTCTCCCGGTTGTCGAGTACCGCGAAGGGGTCGCTGATCACGTCGCGTGCGAACACCTCGGCAAAGTACTTTCCGGTTGTGGGATTCAGGCTGCCCGGGATTCGACTGAGGGCACCCTCCAAGGGTTTCTGGTAGAGCACGTTCGGGGCGATCTGAACATTGCCCGCATTGATGGCAAAACCCAGTCGGCCATGGGTGTGGTTCCCTCGAGCGGAGCCGGCGAGGGACCACCCGGTGTGGAAGAGTTGGTTGTCCTCACCGCCATCCGCAACGAGCCCTTGGTAGGCCCCCTCTGCCAGAAGAGCCCAGGGCCCCTGTTGCAGGCTCAGACGGCCTTTGGCGCCGAGCGTGTCTTTCCAGCCAATGGCGGATTCAAAGACATCGAATCCAGACCCGCCGTAGGATGCACTTCCTTGGGCCTCCCGCATGCCGAGATAGCTTTGCCCAATTTTGTTGCTGCCAGCAAAAATTCCACCGAGGTCGACGGAGAGCCCGCTGCGCTGCCAGCGTCCGTGGAGGGTGGTCTTGCGAGTCATCTGCTCGGGGACGCTGTTGCCCGTGGTGTTGGCGGCACCGCTGCCGTCGGCGACTCCAAGACTTGGCGAGGCAAGGTCTTCTTGATGCACTGCGGCGAGCGCCCAACTTCCGAGTTGACGCTGTCCCTTGACGAAGACCGTGGGGTTGGCACCCCAGTAGACCTGGGGTCCAAAAGCGAGCTTTAGCCCTGAATACGGCCCTTTTCCCTCAACTTCAACACCGATGGGTACATCGGCGTTGTACGTGTCAGGAGATTCCCCATAGTGGGCTTCTTTGTAGAGCCCGAAGAAGTCTCCCTCGTCTCCCCAGTGGTAGTGACCGCGTCGGAAGTAGCCGAAGATGTTGGCTCGCTCCCCGGTCCACTCCACCGATGAGCCGTAGAGGCGGACGCGCTCGAGATTCGCCAAAGAGACGGTTTCACCATCCTCATTCACAGTGTTGATTTTCGCACCACGTGACTCGTAGAAGACGGGATCAATGCGGTTGGTGGGCACATTGCCCAAGACATTGATTTCAACTTCAGCTCGGAGATCCTCGGAGGGCTGAAAGGCGAACTGGCCGTAGAAGCTCTCCATGTGGTCCAGTTGGTAGGCGTCTTTCCCCTCACCGTCTGCATTCCCATGGGTGCTGGTGAAGGTCGAGAGGTCGAGCCATCCACCCGCCAAAAAGGCTTTTTTCATTTCCTCGAGGTCCGCCACACTGCGGGAGGCGGCATAAAGCGAATCGAACTCGTCGGATGCGAAGGTGGAAAAGTGCGCTTGGATGTCGTCGACAGTGAGATTGGGGTCGGTGGCGTCGAGTTCATGGGCTTTCTGGAGCACGTAGTACGCAGGACGGCACTGGAGCTCGTAGAACCCCGTTGAGTCAGGAGGGGTCTTGGCGCAGATGCCAAACCACTCCTCATTCATGTTGTTTTGCCCCTCCACATAGTCTTCCACGTAGCCGCCATTGGGCCAGCTGGCGTTGTTGTCGTGGACATCGAGGTTTTCCTCTTGGAGGTATTTCCACCAGCCGTCAGCCCATTGGAAGGTGTAGCCACCGAGAGAGGTACCCGCTCCGCCTTTTCCGTAGGCTTGCTCGTAGAGCTCCCGCCACTGGTCATGGAGGTAGCTTCCTTGGACAACAGCGTCTTCTCGACCTCGGGCCGCATCATAGGCATCCGCCCCGAACTCGGAGAGCAGGATGGGCTTGCCGAGTTCATCTCGAACCCTCTGGTACAAATCACGAGCCGACCGGCCTCGGTAGACGTTGCTCGCCAGAATATCAATCTGAGAAGCATGCTCGGCGATGAGGTGGAGGTATTGCAGGTCGCCGTTGCAGAATGCGACGGGGTGGTTGGGATCGGCAGCGTGGATGGCCTCGGTGACCTCACCAACGAGACTGTAGAGGTGACGGGCTCGTGCGTCGTCCTTGGCAGATGCATCCGGCAAGGCTTCGATTTCGAAGCTTGTCCAATGCAAGCCGTAGTTGTTTTCGTTTCCAAGAAGCCAGAGAAGAACGCCTTTGACGTCTTTGTAGGTCTCGATGGCCTCCATGGTGTCTGCGCGAATGGCCTCTCGAATGGCCGGGTCGGAATAGTCGACATTGGGTACCCAGCTTCCGTCGATGTCGATTCCGTAGCGTCCGAAGAGGGGGTTGATCATCGTCGAGATGCCATAGTTCTCGAAGATCCAGGTCACCCAGTGTGGTGGGATGACCGCATATTGCCGGATGGAGTTCACGTTCATGCGCCTGAGAAGGCCCATGTCGCGGTGGAGCACGCGCTCAATGAACGCGTCCGACTTGCCCCAAAAGTCGTAGCTGTAGTTCTCGCCAATGGGCATGTAGCCCCAGTTCATCCCCTCAATAAAGTAGGGTTCGCCGTTGAAGATCAGTTGGTAGCCGTCGTTGTCCTCACGGATGTAGGCCGTTCGTGAATCTTCGGCGGGGTTGGGCTCGGTCTCGCGGATCGCGGGAGCCTTGGAAGCTGTCTCTTCCGCCGCCGCTGGAGCTGCGGGTGCCGCTTTTTCCTCGGAGGCCGATGGCGATTCAATCTCGAGTTCCTGCGCCAGGGCAAGAGGACCTGCCGCGAGCCACAGAGCAGAAGTCCAGGCCAAGCCCGGCAGGGCCAGCCGGCGAAAGCCGACTGGCGCACTGCCGAAGCAAGCGGTCTGAGTTGCCTTAGGGGACATACTCACCAAACACCACTTCATCGAAATAGACGTTTCCGCTGGATTGTGCAGTATCGGGCGTGCCGTCTCCATCGGTGTCCTCATCGGGGGTGTTGAGGGACATCACGGCCTGCACCTTGGTGGTGCCAGGACCGCAGGTCACCCAGGTCATTTCCGTTTCCCAGACATTGTTTTGGCTGTTGGCGTTGAGGCCGGCGGACTGTGCATCGCCCTGGAGCGAGTAGCCGTCATCAAAGCACTTGATCCAGACCACGGCCGAGGTGTCGCCCTTGAGCGGTGAGCTGTCGTGCACCATGACCGAGGCGTGGAGCCAGAAGGTCTTGTCTGCACCACCCGCGAACTCTTGGTAGACGGGAGCCTCGTCGCCATAGGGGTTTCCACCATTGTCGGGCCAGATCTTGAGGTACTTGGCGCCGTCGGTGCCAGCCACAACAGCACCGGAGTCACCGTTGTCTCCATAGAGGTTGCCTGCGCCATCCTGGGTCGCCCAGGTGTTGCCGATGTTCATCCAGTGCTCAGGCAGCTCTCCACCCCAATCCGTGGTGCGGTTGGGATCGGCATCCTCAAAGCTTCCATTGAGCAGGGTGAAGTTGGTGGTATCGACGGTAGCGTCCGTCGTGTTGCAGTCCTCGTCGACTCCGTTGTCGGGAATATCGACTGCATCCGGGTTGATGGCTGCGTCTGCATCATCGCAGTCGCCTTCGTTCTCGGTGAAGCCATCGCCGTCGTCATCCACATCCGCAGGATCCGTTCCTGTGTCGGTGTCCGTGTCGGTGTCCGTGTCGGTGTCGGTGTCCGTGTCGGTATCCGTATCGGTGTCCGTGTCCGTGTCCGTGTCCGTGTCGGTGTCAGCTTCACCGGAGTCGGTCATGCCGCTGTCGGTGGGATCGCTCTCGTCTTTGCTGCAAGCAGCGAGGATCAGCGCTGAGCTCATGCCAAGCGCCAACAGAAGTTGGTTGGTTTTCATCAATGAAATCCTTTTTTTTGGGTTTGGTTTGGTTTGGGGTTTAAAGATTAGCGGTCTGAAGTGGAAGCGGCCGGAGCGCCCCTGGGGCCTCCCGAGCGGTGCTCTGGAGAAGAACTCGGGGGTCGGTGAGAGCGGCTTGGATCAGCATCGTCGCCGCGCCAACGGCGACAGGTTCGTGTTCCACCTCGCTCAGGTGAATCTCGGTGGCGCTGACCCATGAAGAGAGCATTCTCTGCTTGAGTGTGTCTCGGATGGCATCTTGGAGCACGCTGCCGGCAGATGAAATTCGGCCCCCTAAGACAATCCGGCCCGGGTTCACGGTTTTGATCAGGTTGGCCAAAGCCTCGCCAAGCAGTCGCCCTGTGTCGCGAACGATGCCTTGAGAGATGGAGCATCCCTCGTTGCAGGCTCGGATAAGCTCGCCGAGGCCAAGAGTGGGGTGGTTCAGCTGGGCCCGAGCGCGTTTCAGCAAGGCCGGTGTTCCGATGAGGGACTCGAGGCACCCGTGAAGGCCACATCGGCACGGTGGACCGTTGTCAACCACGGTGGTGTGGCCGATTTCTCCCGCGATTCCGAAGGCTCCGCGGTGGATGTGGCCGTCAATGATGAGACCGGCTCCGATGCCCGTGGAGGCCTTGATGTAGACCAAGTCCCGTGATCCACGCCCTGCTCCCCACCAGTGTTCGGCGAGTGCTCCCAGGTTGGCATCGTTGTCGAGCATGACCGGGAGCTGGACCCGCTGGGAAATTTCCGCAGCGAGGTTGGCGTTCTTCCACTTGGGAAGAATGTGTTTGGAGAGCCGCAGCGTGGAGTGATGCTCGACGGGAGAAGGCACGCCAATTCCTACCCCGGTAATGGGGCAGGGGGCTTCCTCTGTCAGCTTGTCCACAAAGCGATGGATGGTCGCAACGGCTTCTTCCGGGAGGTTCTGCACATCCAGTTCCTGATGGAATCGCTGCTGTATCGCTCCTCGAAGATCGGTTCGAACGGCGGAAATGTGGCTGGACCCCATTTCGACCCCAATGACATGCTTGTGATTGGGTTGAAACTGCAGGGGAATCGCGGGGCGCCCTCCTCGGGAGGAGCGGTGAGTCGCCTCGGCCAAGAGGCCAATCTCGATCAAGTCGGCGGATATCGCCGATAAGGTGGCCCGAGAGAGCCCCGTGAGGCGGGAGAGATCGGCCCGAGACAGGCCGGAGGTGGATTCCCAGAGCGCACGAACAATCAGTGCGGTGTTGTGGTCCCGCAGGTGTTTTTTGCTGGCGGCAGCCCCATCGGTGTGGCTTTGTTTGGTTGGTGAATAAACAAACACGTAACAAGTGTTATCGATTGGGAAATCTTGTGCAAGTTTTGAAGCAAGTCTTCCTGCAGGCTGGGGCGAACGAAGCGGGTTAGTCCTTGTGCATGAGCCAAGAAGAGTCCCTCCGTCGAAGCCTCATTGAAATCTCCCACCGCGTGCATCAGCGCGGATGGGTGGCCAATCACGACGGCAACTTGACCGCAAGGCTCGCCCCCGGGCGCTTTGTCTCCACGCCAACGGCGGTATCCAAAGGTGCCGTCACCGCGGAGATGTTGATTGTGGTGGACGGTGATGGACAGGTTGTGCAGGGAACGAGAAAGGCGTTTTCAGAACTGAAGCTTCATCTTGCAGCCTACCGAACCCGAGGTGACATTGGTGCAGTCCTCCATGCCCACCCTCCGACGGCGACCGGGTTTGCCGTGGCAGGGGTGGCTCTGGAGGGCCCGTTCATGGCGGAGCCTGTGGTGAGCTTGGGCCCTGAGGTTCCTCTGATTCCCTTCGGTCTCCCCGGTGAACCGGAACTGGAGGCCCACTTAGCAGGAGCTCTCGGGGGCGCAGATGCCGTACTTTTGGGCAATCATGGCGTCATTACCGTGGGACCCGACCTCGAAACCTGCTTTCTCCGAATGGAGTTGGTGGAGCATCTCTGCAAGATCGCGCTCGTTGCTCGTCAACT
>JAYXVV010000146.1:0-3735 GCA_036021505.1 Myxococcota bacterium
TGGCTGAACTCGTCGGAAAATCCACGGGCTGCACCAAAGGCCTCGGCGGCTCCATGCACCTCTTGGACACAGAGACCAACTTCATGGGCGGCTATGGAATCGTGGGGGGTCAGATTCCTCTCGCCAACGGTGTTGGGTGGGCCATCAAGCATCGCAAAGGGGACCAAGTCTGCCTCTGTTTCTTCGGAGACGGCGCCGCGAACCAGGGCGCCTTCTTCGAGGCACTTTGCTTGGCGCAGCTCTACAAGCTTCCCGTTGTCTTCATCTGCGAAAACAACTTCTACGCCATGGGTACGAGCCTGACACGGCAGTCGGCGGTGACCGACATGAGTCTTCGTGCGCTCGGGGTGGGCATGGCCAGAGATCGCTTTGAGGGTTTCGACGTCGAGGAGGTCCGGGAACGGATTGGCCGAGCCGTTCGCTTCGCCCGGGAGGGCAACGGACCGGTTCTGCTCGAGATCATGACCTACCGATTCCGAGGGCACTCCATGTCGGATCCTGCCAAGTACCGCCCTGAGGGTGAGCTTGACTCTCGAAAGAAGGAGAGTGACCCACTGAAGATCACCGAGGGACGGCTGAGTGTCGCCTACGGCCTTGATTCTGCCCGCCTCACTGAACTCAAAGAATCTGTCGAGGCAGAGGCCCAGGACGCCTGGGAATTTGCCGAGAGCAGCCCCGAACCCGCCCCAGCCAACCTCTACGACTACGTCTACACGGACTGACCCATGCCGGAAATTTCGATTCGAGAAGCCCTCCGCCAGGCCATGGCCGAAGAAATGCGCAACGACGACACCATTTTCCTCATGGGAGAGGAGGTCGCGCAGTACAACGGCGCCTACAAGGTGTCTCAAGGAATGCTGGAGGAGTTTGGCCCCGAACGCATCATTGATACTCCCATCGCCGAGAACGGCTTCTCAGGGCTTGGTGTCGGAGCTGCGATGGCGGGAATGCGCCCCATCATTGAGTTGATGACTTGGAACTTCAGCCTTGTTGCTTACGACCAAATCATCAACAACGCGGCGAAGATCCACTACATGTCGGCCGGTCAATACACCGTCCCGATTGTGTTCCGTGGTCCCAATGGAGCGGCAGAAAACCTCGGCAGCCAGCACTCCACCTCCGTCGACTCCATCTACGCACACTTCCCCGGCTTGAAGGTGGTGACTTACGCCACCGCCTATGACGCCAAAGGACTTCTCAAGGCCGCCATCCGAGACAACAACCCCGTTGTTTTTCTCGAGAGTGAACTGACCTATGGCATGAAAGGCGAGGTTCCCGAAGAGGACTACATCATCCCCCTCGGCAAGGCCGACATCAAGAGGGAAGGCACCGATGTGACCATCGTGTCCTGGGGCAAGCAGGTCTTCAACTGCCTGACTGCAGCGAAGATGTTGGAGGAGCAGGGCATCTCTGCCGAGCTGGTCGACCTTCGTTCTCTCCGCCCCCTGGACCACGAGACTCTCTTTGCCAGTGTCGTGAAGACGGGCCGCGTGGTCATCGTGCAAGAGGGACACCTCTTTGCGAGCGTGGCGGCCGAAGTCGCAGCCCGGATTCAGCAGGCCTGCTTTGATTGGCTGGACGCTCCCATTCTGCGTGTCCAGAACCGCGACACCTACCAACCCTACACCACCGAACTTGAGAACTTGGCGATGCCCAGCCCCGAGCGGATCGTCGATGCCTGCAAGAAGGTCACTGGGAAGTAATCATGGCCGAATTTTTCGAAATGCCCCAAGCCTCCCCCACCATGACTGAAGGCGTCTTGGTGTCCTGGAAACTCGCAGAAGGTGACCGGATCCAGCCTCAAGATGTCATTGCCGAGGTCGAGACCGACAAAGCGGTCGCGGATGTCGAATGTTTCGATGAGCGGGTGCTCATCAAAATCCTCATGCCTGCTGGGGAGAGCGTACCCACCGGGATGCCCATTGCGATTCTTGGCGAGAGCATGGACGAGGACATCACGGACCTTCTGGCGCAATTTGAGGAAATGAAAAAAGCAGGCCCAGCGGCACAGGAAGCCGAGGCCGCAACACCCCAGGCCGAGGCGGCCAGCGCGGCCCCCCCCCAACAGGAGACTCCAGCGGCACCGACTCCAGCAGCCCCTGCTCCCGTGATTGAGGCGGGCCTTCATGACGCCACTTGGATGGGGAATGACCTGCTGGAGGGCATCATGGAGGTGCCGGACTACCACGTTCAAGCTGCATCCGTGCAGGGGCGAGTCAAGGCCTCTCCGCTGGCGAGAAAACTCGCTGCGTCTCGTGGTGTTGACTTACACGGCCTGACGGGATCCGGGCCCCACGGGCGCATCCTGAAGGCGGATGTACTCAACGCACGAGGAAGCGGTTCTTTGGCTCGGGCACCTCGGGGCGATCAACGCATCTCGATTGGCAACATGCGCAAGACCATCGCGTCTCGCCTCAAAGAGTCCTATCTGGACAGCCCAGCCTTCTTCCTGACGGCCAACTTCGATTGCACCCACTACGTCGCGTTCCGGAATCGAATCAAAGCCCTCTACCCGGAAGACAAGGTGAGCTACAACGACCTGTTGATCGCCTGTGTCGCCAAAGCCTTGGCCGATGTGCCTGAGGTCAATGCCTCGTGGGGCGAGGATCACATCCTGCAGCGTGGTTCTGTGGACATTGGGGTCGCCGTAGCCCTTGATGGAGGACTCATTACCCCCGTACTGCGAAATGCGGACCAAAAGGGCGTGCGACAGATCGCCCGTGAGGTCAAGGACCTCGTGGGGCGGGCGCGGAACCTAAAACTAAGCGCCGAGGAATACACCAACTCCTCGTTTACGATCTCCAATCTCGGGATGATGCAGATCGAGTCGTTCACGGCCATTATCAACCCGCCCAACTCGGCCATCCTGGCGGTTGGTGCCCTCCAGGAAGAGCCTTGCGTTGTTGCGGGTCACCTCACCACAGGCTGGAGGATGCGCGTCACCATGACATGCGACCATCGCGTGATCGACGGGGCCCTGGGGGCTCGCTTCCTGCAGTCACTGAGATCCTACATTGAAGCTCCTGGAGTGCTCGCAGTCTAATGGCACACACACACGACCTCATCGTTATCGGTTCGGGCCCTGGTGGGTACGTGGCCGCTCTTCACGCCTCAAAGGCGGGTCTTCGCGTGGCCTGCATCGAAAAAGAGAAGCTCGGCGGCGTCTGCCTCAACATTGGGTGCATTCCGTCGAAGGCCCTCCTGAAGTCCGCTGAATACGCCAATACGGCGCGCCATCTCTCGGACTACGGCATCGAGGTCGGTGAGGTTTCCGTGGACTTCGAGAAGGTGATCACCCGCTCTCGAAAGGTGTCGGCCACCTCCGAACGCGGTGTCAAGTACCTCTTCAAGAAAGGGGAAATCGATCTCCATCAGGGAACTGCTCGGATCACAGGAGCCCACACCGTCGCTGTGTCAGGCAGCAAACCTGCGGAGCTGTCCGCACCCCACATCATCGTCGCTACAGGGGCACGACCGCGATGGTTTCCCGGCATGGAACCTGACGGTGAAAACATCCTGACCTACAAAGAGGCCATCGTCCGAACGAAACAGCCGAAGAGTGTTGTCATCCTTGGTGCAGGAGCGATTGGACTGGAGTTCGCCTACTTCATGAACGCGATGGGGACAGAAGTCACTCTCGTCGAGGGGCAGGACCGCCTTGCTCCCTTGGAGGACGCCGAGGTCTCCAAACACCTCGCAAAGGCGCTCAAGAAGCTCGGCATTGCCATCAAGACC
>JAYXVV010000147.1:0-3065 GCA_036021505.1 Myxococcota bacterium
CTAGCAGGACCGCTCTACATCAACCACTCCTGCGACAGTTGCCACAGCCGCAATGGCCGGGCGTCGGTCGCTGCGGTGGGGGAAGCGCTGGAGCAATGGGTCTTCAGGGTGGGCAATGAAGACGGGCAGTCCCACCCCAAGTTGGGCGAAGTTCTCCAGTTTTCCAGGACGTCGGGTGAGGGCGAGGGGAGTGTGTCGATTGCGGAGTGGGAGGAACTCGATGGAGGCCTTCGTCGCCCCGTTTATTCCTTTGATGGAGAGCGCCCTGAGCGCTTCTCGGGCCGGCTGACTCCTGCTCTGGTGGGCATGGGCCTCATCGAGGCTCTGGCCGAGGCCGATGTCTTGGAGTGGGAAGACCCCAACGACTCCGATGGAGACGGGATTTCGGGAAGGGCCCAGCGCATTCCCGATCCGGAGACGGGCGAGCTCCGGCTTGGCCGCTTTGGATGGAAGGCCGGGGCCACAAGCCTTCGGCACCAAGTGGCGAGTGCTCTGAACACCGACATGGGTGTCATGACCTCCGTGTTCTCGGATCCCGATTGCGGAAGCGCTCAGTCAGACTGCGGAAACACCGAGGGGGCAGAGCTCTCCGAGGCGCATCTCGACAATCTGGTGCGCTATGTGGCGCTCTTGGGCGTTCGCGGGCGTCGCGACTTTGACGATCCAAGCGCACGAAGAGGCGAAGGGCTCTTCCATGACACAGGCTGTGAGGACTGCCATCGGTCCAGCTACATCACGAGCTCCTACCATCCTCTCGCGGAGCTGAGGAACCAGAGTGTCTTCCCGTACAGTGACTTTCTGCTCCACGACATGGGCGAAGAACTGGCCGACTCGCTCGGTGAGGCCGATGCAAGCGGAGCGGAATGGCGCACGCCTCCTCTCTGGGGTCTCGGTTTGGGTCCCTGTGTCACAGGCGGAGTGGAAGGCGCCTTTCAGAGTCAGACGTGTGTGGAAGACGCCAGTTATCTCCACGACGGACGAGCTCGGAGCATCGACGAGGCCATCCTCTGGCATGGGGGAGAAGGGGCCGCTTCTCGAGCCGCGTATCAAGCCTTGTCCGCAGAGCAGAAGAGTGATTTAGTGAGGTTCCTGCGCTCGCTGTAGAGAGTGCCGGTTTCACTCGGTTGAGGAGCCCCTGCATGGACGACAGTTTTCTTCACACCACCCTCCCGGTGCTTGGCAACCGCGTGCATCGTCTTGGGTTGGCCTGCAATTTCGGAATCGACAACGAGGGCATCGAGGCGGCCTTGGGCGAACGGGGCTTGGGGCTGGTGTTTTGGACGCCCAAGCAGAAAGGAGGCGAGGCCCTCAAGCAGGCGATGAAGCGAAAGCGCGAGGATGTGGTTCTGGTCTCGGGCCCCACAACAGCGCACTGGAAGGGAAATCTGACTCGCTATGTCGAAAAACTCCTCAAAAGGTTCGATATCGAATCCCTGGATGTCCTGATGGCGTTCTGGGTGGGTGTGACCAGCAGTCTGAGTGATGCCCGCTTGCGTGAGATGGAAGACCTGAGGCAGAGCGGGAAGGTTCGAGCCATCGGATGCTCGATTCACGATCGCCAACGAGCCGGCGAGTTGGTGGCCGATTCTCCATTGGATGTGCTGATGATTCGATACAATGCAGCCCATCCGGGTGCGGAACAGGACATCTTCCCTCACATCAACCCGGAGCGTCCGCGGGTGATCCTGGCCTACACGGCCACCCGATGGCGAAAGCTGTTGTCGCGTCCGAGGGGGTGGGATGGACCGGTCATGTCGGCTGCGGATTGCTACCGCTTCTGCCTCAGCAATCCCCATGTGCATGCGGTACTCAACGGGCCGAAGTCGCTGGCCATGCTGGATGAAAACCTCGAGGGCCTGCAGAAAGGGCCTCTGGAAGCTTCCGAGGCGGAGTGGATGCGCGACTTTGGACGAGCGGTTCGGGGCAAATAGCGCGTGCATGTTGTCGAGGTCTGCGGGCCCTCGGTGTCGGCAGAACATTGGAGACCCGATGCCCTCGGGGAGTGGAACTTTGTTCCCCTTTCGACAGATGTCAGGGCATACTGGAAACTCGAGGTTTCAGGAGAGAGCGCATGCGCATTGGGGTTGTTGGAGTTGTCGTCGTCGGTTTGTCGGCGTCCACGGCGTATGCTCAGGAGCTGAACACCCCCAGGGCTCAGGATGATCGGCCCATGATCATCGACTCATTTGTCCCCCTCTCGGAGCGTTCCCCAGGGCGTCTTCCTCCGCCCTCGGAGGCCGGGCACGAGCTGCCGGCCGATCTCGAGGACACCTTCTTACTCCACAGCAAGCCTGATGCGACCAAGGTGGTCTATCTGGACTTCGATGGACACACGATCCTGTGGCGGGGCCAAGAGTTCGTGTATGACGGCTGGGACTGGGACGGCGATCCCGAGAGCTACTCCGATGATGAACGGGCGATCATTCAGCTGACCTGGAAATCCTTGTCGGAGGATTACCTGCCCTTCGACATTGACATCACCACGGAAGATCCTGGCGTGGAGGCTCTGATCAACTCCGGCGGCAGCGATGAACACTGGGGGATTCGAGCCGTCATCAACCACAGCACGGACAATTACTCCTGGGCCTACATGAATTCCTTCAACGACGATGAGGACACCGAACTCTATGTGTGGACGGGGCGTTCAAAGTCGATCGATGAAACCTGGCTCTGGGTAGCGGATTCGGCCGCCCATGAGGTGGGGCATGCGCTGGGGCTCTCTCACGACGGAACCAAAGGGGGAGTGGAGTACTACCCGGGGCATGGCGAGGGGGTGACGCAGTGGGCCCCCATCATGGGCTGGACGGCCTATGGTGTGAACCAGTGGTCTCGGGGTCACTACCGGGGAGCCAACAACAAAGAGAACGACTTGGCCATCATCACGAGCCGAAACGGATTCGACTACCGCGTCGACGACCACGGAGACACTCGGGAGACGGCCACTGAACTCTTGTTGGACGGAGGAGCATCGGGAATCATCGAGCGCCCGACCGATGTAGACGCTTTCGTTCTCAGCCTCTCACGATCGGGCAATGTGGTGGTCACAGCCTCTCCCGCTACCCTTT
>JAYXVV010000148.1:0-6765 GCA_036021505.1 Myxococcota bacterium
TTAAGCCCCGTGGGCGGGCCGCCCCCACACTAAAACCGTGGGGGGGGGGGGGGGGGGGGCGAGGCCTCGCCAGAAGGGGGGCGGAATCATGGGTTTGGTTTGAATTGCGACGGTTCTGAGACACTCGCATGCGCCTTCCGAGAGGAAGGTTAGCTGGCCTTCAACAACGGGAGGCCTTCCATGGGCGAGATGATCTACCACGGCAAAGTAAAGCAAGTCTGGAGCACCGATGACCCCGATGTCATCGAGTTCCGCTACACCAACCAGATCTCGGTTTTTGACCAGATCATTCCCAGTCTGGTGCCGGCAAAGGGCGAGTCGCTGAATCGCACCAGCTGCCACTGGTTTGAGCTGGTGGAGGCGGCGGGCATCTGCGAGACCCACATCGTTGAGATGAACGGTCCCGACCGTGTGCTTGCTCGCCGCTTCGATGTGGTGAAGGAGCCAGGAGCGATTGCGAAGGATCGCGAGAATGTCTTTGTGCCCCTTGAGGTGATCTGTCGGCACTACCTCGCCGGTTCGGGGTGGCGTCGCTACAAGCGCGGCGATGTGAGCGCTGAGGAGTTGGGCTTTGCTCCTGGAACGGAGCTGAAGGAGGGCGTGAAGCTGCCCAAGCCCTACCTCGAGGTGTCCACCAAGTTCGAGGCCTTTGACCGCCTCCTGGATCGCAAAGAGGCCTTGGAGATCTCGAACCTCCGTGAAGAAGAGCTCGACGCCATTCTGGAGATCGTCCTGAAGATCGACGCCATCATCGAAACCGAGGCTGCCAAGTCGGGCCTGATTCATGTTGACGGCAAGAAAGAGTTTGCCCTCGGTAAAGACCGCAAGCCGGTGCTCGTGGACTCCTTCGGCACCCTGGACGAGGACCGCTGGTGGGACGCTGAGGCCTATGCCAACGGCGAGATCGTTCAGCTCTCCAAAGAGTTTGTCCGAGGTCACTACATCGCGATTGGACACCACACGGAGCTGTCTGCAGCTCGTGAGGCCGGAACCGATGAGCCTGCGATTCCAGCGCTCCCTCAAGAGGTCATCGACCAGACCTCGAAGCTCTACATCGACATGTATGAGCGTTTGACGGGGCGCAAGTTCTGATCGGAATGCACTGCTCATGGAGCAGGCCAACTGACGGCCGGATCTCCCGAAGCGGGGCTCCGGCCGTTGGCGTTTTGGCTGGATCCCCATTCGGAGAGCGGGGACAGTCCTGCTCATTCGGGAAGGGAGAATTCAGGGCGAGAGTGGGAAATCGAGTTCCACTCTCCGGCAGGAACCGATACGTTGCGAGTATGAGTACGGAACTCCCTCCCCATCCAGCGCGTCCTCGGGAGCGACGCTACCTCCGCGACTGGCTCCGAAATCTCCCGCCGAGGTGGTTGTTTCGGTTTGTGGCCTGGCTGGGATTCAAGCCGCCTCCCATGAAGGCTCTGTTCGATGCCTCCTCGTTCATGCTGTCGCAGTGGATGTACGTCGCTGCCAAGCTCAAGCTGGCGGACCGGCTCTTCGAGCAGCCGCGCACCACCCAAGAGCTCGCGGAGGCATGTGGGGTTTCGCGAGACCGACTGGGTCGGATGCTGTATGCCTTGGAGCAACGCGGCTACTTTCGACGTCTGGATGCCGAAGCCGAGGCACCGCTCGAGGGTCCTTGGGTCAATACGGCGTTGAGTTCCACACTGATGGCGTCTCACCCGAACTCGGTCCGCCCCCTCGTGCTGCATTGGGTGGAAGACTGCTACATGCCCAATGGTCACCTCTTGGAAAGCCTCAAAAAAGAAACCTCCGCCTTCTCCTTGGAGAAAGGGGAGGACTACCACAGCTTCTTTGGTGATTTTCTTCCGGTTCATCCCGACAAAGCGGCGTTGTTCTCAGAGGCAATGAACGCCAGCAGTGCCTTCTCCGATGAAGCCGTCCTTCGTGATTTCTCGTGGTCGCGCTTCAAGAGGATCGTGGATGTCGGCGGCGGCTATGGGTCTTTTTTGAATCTTGCGCTCGAGCGCAATGCACAAGCGCAAGGGCTGGTGTTTGATCTTCCCGAAGTCATCCAAGGTGCCCGGGGTCAGTGGAGCGAGAGAGACGACTCGGTGTCTCAGCGCATTGCGTTTTCGGAGGGGAGTTTTTTTGAGGAGCACACCATTCCTAAAATCGGAGAAGACGAGGTCTACGTGCTTCGAAACGTTCTTCACGATTGGCCCGATGAGGAGAGTCTGCAGATTCTGAAAAACCTCCGGCAGTCGATGGATCCGAAAGGCCGACTGGTTCTGGTGGAGCTGGGCATGATGGCGAATGGCCGAAAGCATGTTCTGGAGCAGGCCCGTTCGAGTGTGGACATGCTGATGATGTCCATGTTCGAGGGGCGTGAGCGAACCCAAGGAGAGTTTGAGGCCCTGCTCAACGGAAGCGGCTTCGAGCTGGTTCAGGTGAAGGAAACCCGTTCACCATCGCAGGTGATTGAGGCCCGACCCGTAGGCTGAGGCGGCATGAACCACCCCTGTGCATGCATCGTCCAGCCGCAGTCCGACTGAGGAGAAGCGGTCCTGTTTCTCGTTGAGACAGGGTGGTCAGTGCTGAGAAATATTGGTTTCGATCTGGTTTTCAGGGGAGCGCTTGGATACGGCAGTGGAGTAACATTTTTGTCCACTAAGGATGGTTTTAATGAAGACGGTTTCTCTGGCTCTTTTGGGCCTCTCTCTGGTCGCTTGCGGCGGCAAGCCTACGACGGATTCTTCCTCGGACACCGGTGGTGACACGGTGGACGCCGATGGAGACGGGTTTGATTCCACTGTCGACTGCGATGATGACAATGCCAACATCAACCCCGATGCGGAGGAGGTCTGCGACGGCGCTGACAACAACTGCGACGGGGTAGCGGACGAAGAAACCGCGGTGGATGCCGGCACATGGTACGCGGATTCGGACGCGGATTCCTACGGGGACGCAACCGCCAGCCTCATGGCTTGCGATGCGCCTGAGGGCTACGTCGCCGATGGCTCAGACTGCGACGATTCTGACGCAGCGGTCAACCCGGAGACAATTTGGTACGGCGACGTCGATGCAGACGGGTTCGGCAGTGCTGACGATGCTGCGGCGTCTTGTGAGCAGCCGACGGGCTATGTGGCCAACTCGGATGACTGCGATGACAGCAACGCCGACGTCAACCCGGACGGAGTGGAGATCTGCGACGGCTTGGACAACGATTGCGACAGCAGCACCAGCGAAGACGGCATGGCGACGCATCTTGATGCGAGCGGTGTCTCCAGTGACGTGACCGCAGACGTCAGCGGAACCATGGCGTCTCCTGCGGCCTACACCGTTTCAGAGGGTGAGCTACACTTCTGCGACGGCACCTTCTACACCCACCTCACAGTGGATGGGGATGCGTCGGTGGCATCGGTCAATCAAGACCCCACCAGGGCGATTGTTGATGGTGGCGGAATGGGTCGGCCGATCACGGTCATCGGGGAGGCCATCTCGGTTTCGATTTCCGATCTCATGGTGACCGGGGGTGTTGGAGCCTTGGACGAATTGAGTGCTTTTGGCGGAACCTCGGCCGCAGGCGGCGTGGGATGCCTCGGCTATGACATCATGTCGGGTTCCGAGCCAATCGCTCAGACCAACCTGACGATTGAGAACGCCATCATCAGCGGCAATTCGGCGGAGTCGGTCGGTGGACTGATGTCGATCGGCTGCAACCTCGTCTTGTCCAACTCGGAGGTGTCGAACAACACCGGAGAGTTCGGGGGCGGATTGATCACCTTTGATGGTCAGCACACGCTCACCGGGGTGGAGGTGACGGACAATTCCGCATTCGACTATGCCGGCGGCGGCTTTGCGTCTCTCGGTGGCGCTGCAAGCGCAGTGACATTGGACGACACGGTGTATTCGGGCAACGAAAACACGGGCTTCGATGGCAACTATTCGGGAGGAATCCTCGCGATCGTGGAGGGCACTTCGGTGACGTGGACGGGAACTGCGGGTGCGGGTGGTTCCGGGATTTGGGGCAATGTCGCTCCGGAGTACGGCGCCTTGGAGTTCATTGATGAGGGAAGCTTGGTGGTCGATACTGTCGATTTTGGTGTCGCGGACGATGGTACCGGAAACACCGACATCGACATCACCATCGACGACCTTCGTGAGTATTGGGTGGGCTACGACGATGCGAGCTTCACCTGCACTGCCGACGAATGTGGGGTGGCGGTGGAGACCGAACTCTTAGCCGACCCCAACACGGTAACGGTTCAGGGCCTCTACTCCAACGCATTCGGTGCGCCCTTTACGGTGGACTCTACCGGCACCCTCAACTCCATCGAGCTCCTGACTCAGGCTTCTGTTTCAGGATGTTCCATGAAGTTCTCGATGCTGAGCAGAAGCTCCTCCTCCTCGACCACCTGGGATGTGGAGTGGACCGACACGGTAGGCTTCTCGACCACCGAGGATTGGGTATCCTCAGGTCCGATCGGTCGAGTGCTCGACGAGTCGCTGGAGTATGCCTGGCACTGGGAGCCTCTCGGCTGTGCTTACCTGCTCTATGTGGACATCGATTACAGCAGCTACTACAGCTACTATGGGGGTTCCCCGACTCCGATCGCGATTCCAGGCTTGGGTGAGTACACCACTGGGTACTTGTACAACTGTACCGAGAGTGGTTCGGACACACTGATCTGCAGTGAGCCCAACGTGGGTGTGACCTTTGGGTTGAGGTTCAGCGTCACAGAGCTGTAGAGCGACGCGCCTTCAGGCCCGACCGAAAGGCATGAAGCGCCTCCCTGGACCGCCTCCAGGGAGGCGTTTTTTTGGATGCGTGCAAAGCGGTCGATTGTTGGGAGACATTCCGCGGGACTGCAGGAAAAGCTTTTTGAGCCTTGGGTGAATAAGGCCATTTACAGGAACGTTGGAGTTAGGCCCCTCCCAGTGGAGACCTGAGAAGGGGTTCTCGAAAAACCAAACCAGAAGGATGCGCCCTCCATGACAACCAAACCGTTTTTTGCTCTTGTTTTCGCACTGGCCGCTTGCTCAGGGAGCGCGGATGAACCCTCAGAAGATTCGGGTGAGGGCCAGGGCCCAGACACAGCCCAAGACTCCGGGGAGGTGGAGGACACCGCTGAAGATTCGGGGGAACCCGCTGAGGTGTATGCGCTGAGCGAGGGGGTCTGGGTCGGAACCTTTTCACTGCTGGAGAACGAATGCGGTGCTGAACCGAACTCGGGTGGCCTGGAGATGACCGTGTCCAACTTGAGCGGCGGCAGCTTCACTCTCGCGCTTGAGCCCTTTGAGTATTCTTGTGTCATCGAAGGCGTAGTGGCTGCCTGTGATCCCCTTGTGTACGACGAGTCGGTCGGTGAGACATTGTCTGTATTGAGCACCGCCAACGTGGGGTTTACCTTGGAGTCGGAGACCACCGTTTCGGGTCTCTCGTTCATTGAATACTCGTGCGTGGGAGAGGGATGTGAGGAATTCACAGGGCAGCCCGAAGGGGTCTTCTGCACCATCGATGTGCCTTTTGAGGCCACGCTGAGCGAGTGAGGTGGAGCGTGCGAGCGCTTTGGACATCGGGACGCTGCGGGTAGACCTCCAGACCTCCAGACAGACTGACTCTCTGCGCAACCATCTGAGCACTTGTGTTCAGGAAACCCATAAAAAACGGGGCACCCCTGAGGATGCCCCGTCTTGATGTTCTGCTGAGAAGCCTCTTAGAAGCCCCAGCCCACGTTCACGAGAGCGTTGGGGAGGAAAGGCAGCGAGAACAGGGCGTTCTCGGAGATGGCGTCGAGTGCTTCTTTGTTGGCGTCGCCCTCGGTCTGGGAGAACGCCGCGCCAGCGCCAAAGAGACCACCAATATCGAGTCCAATCTGGAAGCCTTTCTTGGGGTTCAAGCCAAAGCCTAAGCCCATGTAGCCGACAGGAACCTCAAGGTACTCGACCTTGTACTCGTTGTCGCCCTCGGTGAGGGTGTGGACGATTTTGCCGGTGCAGAGGCCGGCGTTGAGGCGCAGCCACTGGGCGTTGTCGAATGGACGGTGGTTGACAAAAACACCGGCCCACACGCTCTCGGAGCTTCGGGTGTAGTCCGTGCCGTCGATGGTCATCTCGGAGTCAGTCGAGGGAAGTCCGCCCAGTCCGAAGGAGTAGGTGGTCTTTTCCGAAGAGTTGTAGCCGAAGTTGAACGAGCCGCCGAAGGGGCTGACACCCACTCGTACGCCGTATTGGGCGAAATCGGAGTCGGCTTCTTCTGCATGGGCGATGCCGGCGGTTGCCAGGGCAATGAGGGCTGTCGATGTTGCGATAGAGCGCATGATGTTCCTTAGGTTCGTGGATTGTAGTCGGGCGAAAACAACGACTCTTTTCAACCTCAAGCTTTGGACTATCCCTTGGCCTAAAACATGCCTTTTACCCCATGAAACCGTTGCACAACCGTTGCGGATCGGACCGTTGTGAAGCAGTTCAACAGGACCCCAATGGGCCTCAATCCGCCTCCAGCGCAGGACGCTCGAGCCGGGTTTTCTCAAGCGGGGCAAAGCTGGCCCTGGTGTTTGAGGTTCTCGGTCTTTTGAGTTGCACAAGAGACAGCGGGCTCTACGGAGGCGGCTGTTGGGTTTTCGTGGATGAGCTTTGCCGAATCGAAGAGCCGAATGCCCAGCAGCTGTGTGAGTGGAGGAAGCAAGGGGAATGAAGCTCGACGGGACGTCGGACGATTGGCTTGCGTCAGCGAACGACAGGAGAGAACCATTGGCGGCCGTTCGAATGCACGATGGAAGTACTGCAGGCGCAGTCGGT
>JAYXVV010000149.1:0-11785 GCA_036021505.1 Myxococcota bacterium
AAGAACCGGTTGGCCTCTACTCCAATCCCCTGCCCCGCCTGATGCTGGTGGAGGATGCTTCCCATCGGACGCGGCCATCCGAGTGGCGCATCAAGAGCAAGCAGGACCTGCCCTTCGAACTCCTCCACCCACTCTCTGATTTGGCTCACGGGGGAAGAGCACTCACTGCCCAGAAGGAGCTTCTGAGTTTTAAGTGTCTGTCCCCGTCGCTCAGCCAGGCAGAGCCCCACATTGGCGGCTTTCGTAGCCCAATCGATGCCGATCACCCGCTGGACCTTGGAACCTTGCCCGCTCAATCCAACATCCCCTCTGCCTCGAACCACTCGTAGGTGTCTCGAAGACTCTCAACGAGCGGCCGCGGCGAGTGACCCAGTTCCCTCATCGCCTTCTGACACACAAAATCATCGTTGTCCCCAAGTACCTGGATCGACTCACGGGTATAGATGGGAGGCTTACCCCACA
Organism: Myxococcota bacterium; assembly: GCA_036021505.1. Lineage (GTDB taxonomy): Bacteria > Myxococcota_A > UBA796 > UBA796 > CAJQPC01 > JAYXVV01. The sequence continues at coordinate 463 of JAYXVV010000149.1, forward strand.
TCTTGGCCCACCCCTCCATAAGGGGTGCAGAAAAGCGGGCGAGCCAAAGCGGACTGGTCATCCATGGGGGTTTCTTTCCTGTGACCTCCTGTGCGGCCTCGGCAAGTTCACGAACAGAAGTCGAGTGTCCAGTCACCAGGTAGCGCTCCCCCGCTACACCCGTCTCCAGAGCTTGAATGGCGCTCGCCACAACATCGCGAACATCCACCCAGTTGTACCCCCCATTCACAAGTCCTGGAAGAGACCGACGGTGCATCTGCACCAACGCCTCCCCCAGCGGCGAGGGTTTGAAATCCCAGGGCCCAATCATTCCCGAAGGGTGGAGAATGCAGGCATCCAGACCACGGGACACGCCATCGAGAACGGCTCGCTCCCCATTCGCCTTGGAGCGGGCGTAGGCAGGATGGTGCCGATCCGCCGAATCGCAGAGTGCCCGTTCCTCGGTGATGGGCTCATCCTGCGGGCGAGGGTCCAGCGCATGGACTGAGCTGAAATGAACCAGCTTCTTTACCTGCTGATCCAGGCAAGCCTGCACCACATTCTCTACACCACCAATGTTGATGGCCTCTACAAGACCCCCGAGGCTGCCTTGGATCGAGACCACAGCCGCGCAGTGAAAAACGGCATCTACCCCCTCAAAGCAAGCCTGGAGGTCCTCCAAATTTCTCACATCGCCGGCAATCTCCTCTACACTGAGGGAGTCAACGCCCCTGCGATCCTCTCGAACGAGAACCCGAACGGTGTCTCCCCGCTCGAGAAGCGCCCGCACGAGGTTGCCGCCTAAGAACCCTGCACCACCTGTCACCGCGATTTTCATAGCCTTAGGGATAGCCGATTCATCGTGAGCACCGAAGAAAAAATGAAAGTCGCCGTACTCGGTGGCACCGGGTTGATTGGCTGGCACACCGTCAATCTCTTGCGCGAAAAGGGGCACGACATCCGCGTTCTTGCGCGAAAAATGCCGGACGCCGCACTGGGTATTCAGGCGCATGAATTCACACCTCTCGATCTCTATGCAGCCACTGAGGAGGACTTCTCCAAAGCCCTCGAGGGGTGCACAGGGCTCGTTCAAGCTGCCGGGGCTGACCCAAGAATCGTCCCCAAGGGAAGCGCACACGACTACTTCTTTGAGGCCAATGTGCATGCCAACAATCGGCTACTCGAGGCCGCTCAAAAGGCCGGCGTTCGCGCGGTGGTTCTCCTCACCTCGTACTTCCATCCACTGAGGCCTGAGATGGCCGACCATCCCTATGTGGCCAGCCGCATCGCCTCCGAAGAGTCCGCCTTGTCCATGGCCTCGGAGGCATTTCGAATCGTGATTCTTCAGCCTCCTTATGTCTTTGGTTCCGTCCCCGGAAGAAAGGGCCTCGGAGACTCCATTGCAAAGTTTTCCTGGTTGCCGCTGCTCCTTCCCAAGGGAGGCACCAACGCGATGAGCGTGCGATCGCTTTCGGAGGGAATTGTTGGCGCACTCTCTCGGCCAGTCCAGGGACGCTTCCTCGTCGGGGATGAAAACCTCACCAACAAGCAGCTGTTCCGGCGTTTCGGAGGAAGGTCTTTGGGACTTCCCACGTGGATCCTCCGAGGGGTGATGTGGTTGGGTCGGGTCTTTCTCAGACTCCGCGGGCGTGAATCCGGACTGGACCCCGTCAGACTCGTCGATGTGTTGGCATCGGACATGTTCTACGACTGCGATGAGAGCGCTAAAGCACTGGGCTACACACGCGGTCATCTTGATGAGGCCATCGCCGACATCAAGGCTTGAACCGGAGGAGAGAACGCCCCAACTCTCCATCTTGACCGCGCTCAGCCACCCGTTGTGCGCTCTCCTGCTGTTGCCCCACATCGGCCTCAGAGGCTCAGCGACCGGCATGGCAAGCCGAGTCCAACCATCAATTTTTACGTTTCTTGTCCCGCTGCTTTTCGCGACGCTTTTCTCGCTTTCGCTCTCGACGTTTTTCACGCTCTAGCTCAGCGACCGCCTCCGCATCCAGGTGATTGGCTTGCTCATTTCGTGCAACATACTCCGAGTAAGTTCCCGGATAATCCACGACACCGTCTTCATTGATCTCAATGATACGGGTGGCTACTGCATCAACAAACCACCGGTCGTGAGATACAAATATTACCGCCCCCTCGAAATCTTGAAGACCCTTTGCCAGAGACTCAATGCCCTCCAGATCCAGGTGGTTGGTCGGTTCATCGAGAACGAGGACAGTGGGTTCCTCCACTCCAATACGGCACAACAGGAGGCGTGCGGCCTCCCCGCCCGAAAGGACGTCCAACTTCTTCTCAATCTCATCTCTTGAGAAGAGAACTTCTGCCAACTTTCCATGGACAAAACCCATGGACTCCGTCGCCTTCGCCTCCCAGAGATAGCCCTTGACTGTTTGCTTGGGTTTGTTGAGAAGCTCGTGGTGATCTTGCGGAAAATAGCCGCAGTCCACTTCATAGCCCCACTCACTGCTTCCCATATCGGCCTGGAGCTGATCCATGAGGATCTTCAAGAGCGTCGATTTCCCGATTCCATTGGGCCCGATAATTCCGACTTTCTCACCGCGCTCAACCTTGAAGGAGACATCGAAAAGAACAATCTTGTCGTCGAATGCCTTGGTCACTCCGTCAACGCTCAACACCTCTCGCCCGGTCGGCCGACGTGCCTTCAAGCGAAACAAGGGGTAGCGCCTCGAACTCTGGGGCAGAGGCTCGAGAACGATTTTCTCCATTCGTTTGGCCTTGGAATTCGCTTGCCTTGCTTTGCTTGCTTTCGCTTTGAAGCGAGTCACAAAGGCATCGAGATCGGCGATCTCCTTCTTGCGCTTCGCGATTTCTGCCTCACGCCGAGTGCGCTCCTCGGCCTTCGCGTTCACAAACGCCGTGTAGTTGCCCTTGTAGAGCGTGGCTCGCTCATAGTCCACGTCGATGATGTGGGTGGTGAAGTTGTTCAGGAAGCGATGGTCGTGGGAAACAATTAGTGCACAGCCTTTGTAGGATCGCAGAAACTCTTCCAACCAGCAGATCGAGAGGATATCGAGGTGGTTGTTCGGCTCATCGAGAAGCAGAATTTCGGGGTCCGCCGCAAGCGCTTTTCCCAGCAGTACCCGAAGCTTGTACCCGCCGGAGAGGATGGAAAGTGGCTCCTGGTGCAGCACGGAGGGAATGTTGAGTCCCTCCAGAATCTGACCCGCCTTGCTTTCCAGCTCGTAGCCATCGTACTGCATGATGAGATCCTCAAGCCGGGAAGAGCGGGCGTCATCGAATTCCTCGTGGGCCTTGGCAAGGAGCTCCTCCTTGTCCTGCATGGCCTTCCAGAGAATGGGATTGCCCTGCATGACCACCTCGATGATCGGCGTGTTTTCATACTGAAAATGGTCCTGCTCGAGCATGCCAATTCGCGCACTTTTTGGCTTGGTCACCCTCCCGGAAGAGGGGCTCTCCTCACCGGAAACCATGCGCATCAAGGTGGATTTTCCCGATCCATTGGCCCCAACAATCCCGTAGCGCGACCCCGCGTTGAGCTGGAGATTGACGTCCGTAAAAAGGACCTGCCCACCGAAGTCTTTCGCAATTTCCTGAAAGCTGATCATGACCGCTCTTCTAACGTGTCCAGGATGCCCTGCAGGGTCTGAGCGTCAATGGGTTCTGGATGTTAGGTGCACTCCGCCGAGACGCTGTGGTTCGGCCGGCCGGAGAAGCCTCATGTTCGACAAACCTGAATCCAATCCCGATTTTCCCAAACTGGAAGAGGACATCCTCAAGATCTGGGAGGAACGAGACGTCTTTGCACGATCCATTCGGGGAGAGAAGGATTTTGTGTTCTATGACGGCCCACCCTTCGCTACGGGCACCCCCCACTACGGACACCTCTTGGCCGGCACCTTGAAAGACGTTGTTCCCCGCTACTGGGCGATGCGTGGCTACCGAGTCGAGAGACGATTTGGCTGGGACACCCACGGCCTTCCTGTCGAGATGGAAATCGAGAAGAAGCTGGAACTCGGCGGGCCTGACGAGGTGGAGGCCTACGGCATTGACAACTACAACGAGGCCTGTCGATCGATCGTGCTTCGGTACACCGACCTCTGGAAGAAGACCGTCACCCGATTGGGTCGTTGGGTGGACTTCGAAAACGACTACAAAACCATGGACCCGCAGTTCATGGAATCCGTCTGGTGGGTCTTCCAGACACTCTGGGACAAAGGCCTCATTTACGAGGGCTACAAGGTCATGCCCTACAGTTGGCGGCTCGGCACTCCCTTGTCGAATTTCGAAGCCAACATGGACTACCGGAAGGTTCAGGACCCTGCCGTAACGGTCGCGCTGCCGATTCTGGAAGAAGAAGGCCTCGTCCTGCTGGCATGGACCACAACCCCATGGACGCTTCCGAGCAACATGGCGCTCTGCGTTGGCCCAGACATCGACTATGTCCGAGCCAAGCGGCCTGGGGACGACACCACCTATGTCGTTGCAGAAGCACTCAAAGACAAGGTCCTGGGAGAGGACGCGGAGATCCTGTCCCGATGCAAAGGCCGGGACCTTGTGGGACTCACTTACACCCCTCTGTTTGAGTTGTTCGCTGAGGCCCGGTCCGATGGCGCTTTTCGTGTGGTCGCGGATGACTATGTCTCCACCGACTCCGGAACCGGAATCGTTCACCAGGCGCCTGCATTCGGCGAGGACGACTGGCGCGTGTGTGAGCGAGAAGGAATTCCGATGCGGGATGCCACAGACCTCCAAGGCCGCTTCTTGGACAGCTTTGAGATCGGAGCAGGCCAGTTCGTCAAAGATGCTGACAAGGCCATCATCAGCGACCTCAAGTCGCGAAACCGCCTCTTCCGTCAGGAGACTATCGACCACGACTACCCCTACTGTTGGCGGTCGGGCACGCCACTGATCTACAAAGCCATCAGCACCTGGTTTGTGAAGGTCAGCGCCGTCCGAGAGGCCATGGTTCGCCACAACCAAACCACCAACTGGGTGCCCGGTTATGTCGGCGAGAAGCGCTTCAACAACTGGCTTCTCGATGCCCGCGACTGGGCCATCAGCCGCAATCGCTTCTGGGGAACTCCTCTCCCGATCTGGCGCTGCGACAGCTGCGATCACACCGAAGTCGTGGGAAGCATCGAGGCACTTCAGAACAAATGCGGAGAGGAGGTTGCCGACCTCCACAAGCACTTTGTGGACAACTACACCTGGACATGCCCCCAGTGTGCGGGCGAGATGAAGCGCATCCCCGAAGTCCTCGACTGCTGGTTTGAGTCGGGCTCCATGCCCTACGCACAGAACCACTACCCCTTTGAGAACAAAGAGTTGGTGGAGCAGAATCTCCCTGCCGATTTCATCGCCGAGGGCCTGGATCAGACCCGTGGCTGGTTCTACACCCTCCTTGTCCTCTCCACCGCACTCTTCGACCGACCGGCCTTCAAGAACGTGATTGTCAACGGGCTCATCCTTGCAGAAGACGGCAGAAAGATGTCGAAGAGCCTCAAAAACTACCCGGATCCCGACACGGTCGTGAACAAATACGGTGCCGATGCCCTCCGCGCCTACCTGGTCAACTCCCCCGTGGTTCGTGCTGAACCCATGCGCTTCCAGGAGCAGGGAGTTCGTGAGGTGGTGAGAAGCGTTGTCCTTCCCCTCTGGAACGCCTACTCCTTCTTCGCCACCTATGCGGCTGTCGATGACTGGAGCCCCCCGCAGGAGCCGAGTCCAGTGGCTGACCGAGCCTTGATGGATCGCTGGATCATCAGCATGGTCCAGAGCCTCGTGCGCGATGTGAACGACGAGATGGAAGGCTACCGTCTCTACAATGTTATCCCACGCGTCCTTGGATTCATCGACCACCTCACCAACTGGTACATCCGACGTTGCCGGAGGAGATTCTGGCACAGCGACAACGCAGAAGACCACGAGCATGCTTTCGAGACCCTCTACGAGGTCCTCTGCACCTTCAGCCGTCTCCTGGCCCCAATTTTGCCTTTCATGGCTGAATTGTTGTATCAGAATCTCGAGCACGGGAAGCGAGAGGGTGCCAGTGACAGTGTCCACCTCGAGGCCTTTCCAAACGCCGACGAGAGCCTTGTGGACCGCGACCTCGAGAACGTCATGGAGGCCATGCGAGAGGTCGTCAATCTGGGAAGAAACCTCCGGGAGCAACACCGCATTCGTGTCCGTCAGCCGCTCCCTGAGATCAAGGTTGCCTCGAGTGAGCAGCTGGATCCCACGCTCAGAGACGCGCTCAGCGAGGTGGTCCAGAAGGAACTGAACGTCAAGGCCGTCACCTGGATTGGAGATGCGAGTGAGCTTGTGAGCCTGAGTGTAAAGGCCAACTTCAAGGTCTTGGGAAGACGACTTGGACCCAAGATGAAGCCCGTTGCCAACGCCATAGCCGCGCTAGCACCAAAAGAAATACAAGCCCTCCGGGACGGCAAGACACTCACGATTGAAGGGGAAGAAATCGCCCTGGAGCACGTACTTGTGGTGCAAGAGGCGACAGGCGATGGTGCTGTCGGCACAAGCGGCCCGATCACGGTCGAACTGAATACTGAAATCAGTCACACACTCCGCCTCGAGGGACTCGCACGCGAACTTGTCTCCAAGATCCAGGCGGCCCGAAAAGAGGCAGGTCTGGAAGTGGAGGACCGCATCCTTCTCAGCCTCAAGTCCGACTCCAGCGACATGCTCGCCTCGATCAAGGCTCACAGCGGCATGATTCAAAGTGAAGTTCTTGCAGTGGAGCTCCTTGAACTCCCAGCCGAGCACCACTTGGTGGATGCCGGCGGAGAGGCCGTAGCGATTGCAGTCGCCAAGGCTTAGCCTCTTCGGCGCAACACTCCTGCCAGCCCCAGCAGAACCAGCAAGCCCCAAGGAGGCCGCCCTTCCAGGGTCGAACATGCGCATCCCGCATCCGGGTCGTCGACTGCATCGCCCGAATCCCCCGATGCTTCCGCACTCGGACACGCCCCAAAGGCGCCGTTTTCGTCAAAGCGAAGGTCCACGGCCATGTCAAAGGACAAATCACTGGAGCCCGCATCGGTCTGCTTCACCATGACCCCAAGGACATTTGAACCCAGTGCCCAGGGGAGTTCATCGGATCCCCATACAAGCAGAGCGTTGTCCCCCGCACTCTGGGAGGCCCAAGCCCCATAGCTCGATCCATTTCCAAAGTTCTCGAAGAAAATCAACTCGTCGTTCAGCCACACCGCGACAGCGTCGTCGAATATCACCTGAAATTCTGACTCGCTCGGCAGCTGGTCGAGCTCGACGGTTTTCCTGAAATAGACGGTGGGATGCACATCGGGTTGCGCCTTCTCGAGAAGCGTGGCTTCATCCCCATCGCCGTACCCGAGCTCGCCAGGCCCTTCCTCCCAAGCAGAGTCATCGTAGTCAACGGCATTCCAGTCGTCCCCGAGATCCTCGCCGAGGTCGTGGAAACGCCAAGTGCTTCCGAAGTCGAACAACGTCTCGTCCCTTGTCGCGCTGTGGGAAAACACGCCGTCGCTGAGATCCTGGTGGTCCGAGGCAGCGCTGATTCGAACCCGCATCTCTCCCCCCACAATTTCGGGGACCGTCCAGTCCACAGAATCGTCAACGGGCACGTTCTCGGCCACAACCTCCCAGTTCTCCCCGTTGTCGCAAGAAAACTCAACGAGAATTGGGCCCTCTACACCAACGGCTTCCCAGCGGATTTCTTGCTGGCTGTTGGGTTCCAGCACCTCAGCACCGTTCGGCGACACAAGCTGGAGTGCGTCCCCTTTAATCAAGGTTGCACGATCTGTAACAACACCATCAAACCGAACGTTCTGGATCCCCAGTCGGTTCTCGTGGAAGTCCAAGAGGACGGAGCCGTTCTCGACTTCATAGTACTGGATCAGTGGGTGACCGCCGGTTCCTCCGACATAGGTTCCGCCGTGACCGGCGACGATGTATACCGCCCCCTCGTTAGCGGCTTGCCCACTGGACTTTCGGTAACTTCCTGTCGTTCCAGCCCATCCCGATCCCGAGTCGATAATTCCGTGGGTCGTGCGTGGGGTGTCATAGGCTCCCTCGAGGGGGTAAGAGCGCTCATAGATGTGCGAATGCCCCCCGAGTACGAGGTCGACGCCGCCTGCCTCCAGAATCGGAAGGGCATTCTCGCGCATTTCGATGTGCCGAGTTTCTGTATCCGAGTCGTGGGTGCCTTTGGTGTACGGCGGATGATGCCAGAAGGCCACAATCCACTCCTGCGACGTTGCCGCAAGATCCGCCTCAAGCCAAGTCAACATGGCATCGCCGGGTTGACGGGAAGACTGATGGGAATCGAGGGAAATGAAGTGAACGTTGCCGTGATCGAAACTGTAGTAGGCCTCCGTTCCGGAAGGAAGCCCACCTGCTTCTCCGGCCCTCGGAAGCACATAGCCTTCGAAATACGGTCCCGATTGGTCTGCCGAGAAAGAGGTTTTTCCCTCGTGGTTTCCAATGGCGGGCCAGACCGGGATGCTTCGAAGTTGCTCCTGATAGATGGCATAAAAATTCTGGGTGAACTCTTCATCGGTTCCAGAACCGTAGGCCATGTCTCCCACATGAATCATTAAATCCGGTCCGGTCACCCCCGCGGCCAACACCATCGCATCCCTCACCGCGAGCTGTGGTCCGCCACCAATTCCGGAGTCCCCAACAACCCAGACTCGAATGGGCGATCGGTCCCCCGTTGCTGGAGCGGTCTGGAACACCGCCCCTTCCGGATCCGAGAGGACGCCCTCGGATCCCTCAATTCGATAGCGATAGGTTTGACCAGGCTCCAGTCCCTTTAGGGTCACCTCGTGTTGAATGCGCTCGATGGATTCATAGACTTGGCTGTGGTCCGTGGAAACCCCCTCCACCTCCACAGTCGCGTTGTGGATCTCTTCCCCTCGCCAGACCAAGGTGGCCTGATTCGGTGTGAGGGACTGCAGATAAGGCGCCCTGTCGAGTTCCGTTCCAAACGCCGCAGTCGGAAGCACCAGTGCACCCAACATTAATCGCGATCCAATCGTCATCATTTTCTCTCCGTTATCCGTTGGGTCAGCTCCGCTTGATGCCGAATCCAACCCGAGTGGTGAGGCGCCATTTCAAGCAGGGCGTCCAATTCCTCAACAGCAAGGTCATACCGGCCAGCGCCTTCTAAGATCTCCACCCGCGCTACCCGCAAACTCACCGCAGCGCCAAGTTCGTCAATTGCCGTGTCGATTCGTTCGACAGCAAGCTCGTGCTCTCCCGCCCGAGCGGCCATGCGAGCCGCCTGAATCGCGTCATCGGGATCGCGAGTGAGTGACTGAGCCGCTGCATAGAGCCTGCCCGCCTCTTCCCACCTCTTCTGTTCTCGAACCGCATCCGCGAGTGCCGATCTGGCACTCAATCGAGGCCCATGATTCTTGACGTAGGTCCGCAGTCTCTCCTCAGCTTGAACGAAATCTCCCCGATGGAGCAGCAAGACTCCCTCCAGCCAAACGCCCTCTTCAGGCCAATCCGGCTGGTCCTTGAATTCATCGACAATCGAAAAGGCCTCATCCGCCTGCCCCATTCGCCAGTGGGCCAATGCACGCTCCACCTGGAGATCCACCCGTTCGGGCTCCGCCTCGAGGAGATCCTCGGCCGCTTGCCGATCGTGTCCAGATCCCGGGTGCGCGATCAAGAGCCACAGGAGCAGGGGCAGGGCACTCATGCGCTGATTTCTCCTGTCACCACGTGACTCGGTGCTCCGGAGACATGCTCTTCAATCTGGACGTTCTCTCGAGCGGCTCGCCGAAGGAGCTTCAAGATCCCAGGACCCAGCGTATCCGCGGGTGTGTAGGCATACTGTTCCCCGTAGACGGAGACAGAGGCCGTTTGTTTGGTCAGCATTTCTTGATCCTGGCGGACAACCTTCATCGCGATGGGAGTGATGACCGGGCGGAGCAGCTGAAGCCAGAAGCTCTTCCGAAGACTCACCACCGCGTGCATCCTCGTCTTCCAATCGGAGATGGGTGTGAGACAGCTTGTCGTGAGCAAGTGCCCTCGGTCTCCCAGTCGGTATTCGACCTGGGCCACGCTCGGAAGGATAAATCGATCGCAGTGGTACATTCCCTCTCCCCCACCCGGGGCCAGAATCTTTCCCAGCAGACCACTGGGTCGGGGTTCATTGAGAAACTCACACTCAACGCGGTCATTGAAGTGACGAACCTCCGTCTGAATCCGATTGGGCGCTCCCCCTCGGAACAAACCCTTGTGCAGGAAAGCGGTGTGCGGAACATCGAGAATGTTCTCAGCAGTGGCATGGATGCTGGCATCAAAGTCGGCCTGGTAGCGGACATGAACGTAGCTCTCGTCCTCCAGATGCGGGATTTGATAAGGCTTGCTCGCGGGTTCCCGACTTGGTTCTCCGAAAATCCAGACGTAGCCTTGGGATTCTGCCGCCGCAAAGGAGGCTACGGAGTGGGACTGTCCGGGTTGAAACGCTGGCTGTGCGGGAACCTCTATGCAGCGGCCCTGGGTGTTGAACTTCCAGCCGTGGTAGCGACACTCAATCGCACCGTCCACACAGCGGCCCTCCGAGAGAGGCACGTTCCGATGGGCACACCGATCCAAGAGCGCCGTGGGCGAACCGTCCTTTCCGCGAAACACGACCAAGTTTCGACCGAAAAGGCGCACAGGCAAAGGGTTGCCGCGGAGGCTCTTGCTCTCACAGACGATGTACCAGTAGGCCTCAGCACGCTGAGTGCCTTCGGATTCCATTGCGGATGAATGTTCGGCCATACTTCTTTGGCCTATCCGCCCAGTTGAGGAAACAAAAGCGGAAAAGGGCTAAGACCGCCTCCGTATGGAGTACACGTTCGAACCTCGACGCCCTCCTCGATTCAAGGAATTCAGCACCGAATCCTCGATTTTCGAGCATCGCTGAGAGTATGATCGGCAGCGCCAAAGGAGAACCTCATGCGCACAACCAGTACACTCGTCCTTGTCTCGATCTTGAGCATCCACTGTTCAAAGGCTGAGATTTCCGAGATCGATACCAGTGCAGAGACAGAAACGGACACCGACACCGACACCGACACGGACCCCGCCACCGACACCGACACCGACACCGACTCGGACACCGACACGGACACCGACACCGACACCGACACCGACACCGACACCGACACCGACACCGACACCGACACCGACACCGACACAGACACCGACACCGACACCAACACCAACACCACCAACACCAACACCAACACCAACACACACACCAACACCAACACCAACACCAACACCAACACCAACACCAACACCCAGCAGCAGCAGCAGCACCATCACCACCAGCTCCAGCACCAACGCCAAC